>DASYZW010000448.1:0-2467 GCA_035945915.1 Verrucomicrobiia bacterium
GCCATGGGGCGTTTACGTCACCAGCGAGGTTGCGGATATCACCACGGCACCGTCCGCAAAACTCCAAATCGAAACCACGGTCGCCAACCGGCTCGACTCAAATGTGGAATGTTCGGTTGTTTCCACCATTCTGGATCCGGAAGGGAAGGCCGTCGCGACAGCGACAAATACCGTGCGCGCTCCCGGAAGAATGATTCCGTCCGAGATCCACGCGCGGCCGGTTTTTTCCGGCGATATCGATCAGCCCAGCGACTTGCACGAGGGAACGAAGCTGACCCAGGAAATCAATTTGTCGTCGGCGCGGCTTTGGTCACTGGAAGAGCGCAACCGTTACACCCTGGTCACCGAGATTTTTTGGAGCGGCAAGCGGGTGGACCGCCAAACGCAAAAATTCGGCATTCGCACGCTCCGGTTCGACCCGAATGATGGTTTTTTCCTGAATGAAAAGCCGGTGAAATTGAACGGCGTTTGTAATCACCAGGATTTCATCGGCGTGGGCATCGGTATGACCGACAGCCTTTTGTATTACCGCATGAAGCGGCTCCAGGAATTCGGTTGTAACGCTATCCGCTGTTCGCATAATCCAATGACTCCGGCCATGTATGAGGCCTGCGATGAATTGGGCTTGCTGGTCATGGACGAGAACCGTCATCCGGGTTCGTCCATTGCCGTCAAATCTTGGACCGGACAGCCGTACGATAACACCTGGCACATGGAATCCATGGTTTTGCGCGACCGCAATCATCCGAGCATCATCATGTGGTCCATGTGGAACGAAGAATTTGCCATCCAAAACACGCCGTTTGCCCGTCAGATGATGGCCACGTTGATCGAGGCGGTGCATAAGCATGATCAAACCCGCCCTGTGACCTGCGCCAATAACAGCGGCGCGGAAAACCGCGCCTGGAGCGGCGGCGTAGCCGATGCCGAGGATATTTTGGGCGTCAATTACAACTACGAGGACTTTGAAATCCTCCACCAGGGGTTCCCCGATAAAATGCTTTTTGGCAGCGAGATCGGCAGCAACCTCGAATGCCGCGGCGTTTACCATACCGACAAAGAAATGGCTCATCAGACCAGTTACATGGCGCCGGATGATTCGTGGGAACCGCTCGGTTCGCGCAAATACGTGGCCGGCGGTTTTTATTGGACCGGGTTCGATTATCGCGGCGAAACAACGCCGTTTGGTTGGCCGGAAATCAATTCCAACTTCGGTTTCCTGGACATGTGCGGTTTTCCCAAGGACCACGCGTTTTATTGGAAAGCGTGGTGGTCGCGCAATGAGCCGCTCGTGCACGTCTTTCCGCATTGGAATTGGCCGGGCAAGGAAGGCCAAAATGTTCCGGTCTGGTGCTTCAGCAATTGTGATGAGGTGGAATTGTTCCTGAACGGCCGCAGCCTGGGAAAAAAATCCATGCCTGAATTCCGGCATTTACAATGGGACGACGTGATTTATGAACCGGGCCGGCTTGAAGCAAAAGGTTATGTCAGAGGCCAAATCGTCGCCAGCAAGGTTGTGGAAACGACCGGCGCCCCCGCCGCTATCAACCTGATGCCGGATCGAATGCGGCTCGCGTCCGACGGCCAGGATACGGTTCCGATAACCGTCGCAGTGGTGGATGCCCATGGGCGTGTCGTTCCGACTGCCGATAACAAAATTCACTTTGAGATTACCGGCGCGGGAGTGAATGCCGGCGTCGGAAATGGTGATCCGAGTTGTCACGAACCCAATCAGGCAAACTTTCGTAGCGCGTTCAAAGGATATTGCATGGTACTGGCGCGAGCATCTCGAACCGCTGGAACGATTCAGGTAACCGCTGCTTCCGATGGTTTGTCAGGAGCATCCATCCAATTGTCCGTCAGGAAAGCAGGAAGACAGCGCGACATTTGAATGCGCCGGTGATTTCTTTAGCAACCCTCCAAGTTCAATCCGGATCATCAGGCGCTTCGCAATCGCTGTGGTCCATTATTGGCGTCGCTCGCCTCGACACTAACAAAATAGGCGGGCTTCTTTCAAAGCCCGCCTTGGTGGTTTAGCAAACTGTGACGCCGTTAAGGCTGCTGGCGCAACAGATAGTAGAACTGGGTGTTGGTGCCGACGGAATTCGTAAATCCGTAGACTCCGGATCCCATTGGGCTTTCAACTGTTGTCCCCATAACCGGCCAGGTTGAGACAGGCGCGGCAATGTTGTTTGTCGCCAGGACCGAGTAGAGCAATCCGGTGGCATTCGTGAAGGTGAAGGCAAATTTGCCGTTGGTCGCATTCGCCTTGTTGAGCACCGAGTAGATCGGCGCCGGGATGTTGAACGGCGAGCTTGTTGCGCTGAGTGTGCCGCAGTTAAAGGTGATGGTTGCGCCACTGACTGCCGTCGCACCCAAAGCGCCCAGGTTTGTGAATGTCATCGCGCCGGAGCTGCTCGTGATATTCGTATTGCCTCCGAGCATCCAGGTCGGTTGCGTGGCGGCA
>DASYZW010000449.1:0-7658 GCA_035945915.1 Verrucomicrobiia bacterium
GGAACCCGCTTTTCCCGTCGTAACGGCTTCAAAGATTTCCTGCGCCCGTTTGACGCGATTGACAACGACGAGTGTCAGTGTGCCGGTTTGGTGGCGTTCCTTGACGAGCTTGGCAAGTTGGCCGGCGTAATCCTTTGCTTCCGAACTAAGCGTGAGCGGGGCGGACGAAAGTTTCTTGGACGCAGCGAGCAGGTCGTGCGCTTTGCCACTGGATTGCTCGGCGTCGCTCAGTTTTTCAACGGGCCAGCCGTTATCTGGTTTTTGATGATCAACTGTGGCAAGGCGAGCATCGTCGAGTGTCGCACTCATCCACCACGTCGGACACGCGCCGAAGATGGGCATTTTTCCGCTGTGACGGAGGCCGTCGAGTTGCGCACTGGTTTCCACACCGACGCCCATGAGTTGCGTTTCGTCCATCACCCACAGGCAATCGTTATTGAGCAGGCCGAAGTGCATCGGCCAGCGGTAGCGGCTCATGCCATAACCTCGATTCAACGCACGACTGAGCAGCATGTCCTGGGTGCCGATGAGGATGGTGTTTTCCTCGGGATAAATATCCCATTCACCAGCTTCTTCACCGCCCATGAGGATGTGGACGCCAACTTTGCCTTTGCGGGTTTTCGGTTTTCCATCCCAATTTAGATCGTAAACTTTCAGCCATTTCTGAACTTCCTCCTGTGTTTGCTCCACAAGCGTCCGCATTGGCAGGCAATAAACGAGCCGGCGTGGCCACTTCGGATTTTGAAGTTGAACACGATTCCAAAGCCAAGCGAGCACTACGGCAGCGGTTTTTCCGAGGCCAGTAGGAATCGAGATGAGTTGTGATTTGCAGGATTGCCCCGCGTCACTTTCAGCCAAACGAATTTGATAGTCATAGGGCAAATTGCCCGTAGCAGTTTGGAAAAATACATCAAATTTGGGCAGGCTCACGGTTGACCGCCTTCCCACCGTCTTGGTACATGGCGCTTCATTGTGGATTGTTTCTGTTTGTTGACTTTACGCCAAGGATGAACCACCGCACCTGTCTTGACGAATGTCTCACTATATCAAATACCATTTCCGACAGCGAGTGGGAAAATTAACCAAATTAACGGAATGAATTCCTTTTAGTCCTGCTCGCTCACCGAATTGGCAAACCGCCTGACGTCACTGTTATGCCGATGCTCAAACAACGTCAAATCCAAAAATGAATTACCGCCCGCCGGTTCAAAATTAATGGACACTTTTCTTTGAGAGAGCGCATGGCGAACGGCGCATTGCGTGAGTGTTTTCGGTCAGGCAATCAAGTTCGCCCGGGCATGATTTATTCCGCGCAGCGCCCGTCCCTATCCGTGATTCGCTCCGGCTGGCTGGGCTTGAAGCGACAAGTGACTGTTTCTGCAACGAAATCCGACTCCAATGTTCGCTGCAACTTTTCACCCAATTACCGGCGGCATCGGGCAGTCCAATGTGTCGCAAATTCCCCTGAGCAATTCCGCTTCGCCTTCCTGGATCACGCCGTCCGCGCCGACGACGTGGACGCACGCCTCGATGACGTTCTTTTTGATGATGGGAGCGGCCAAAACCAACCGATTCAGCGCGGCATCCAGTTGCTGAATGCCGCATTGAGCCGCGGGAAGCAGGCGCAGGTCGCTGTCCTCGGGAGCGCGCAAATACGGCGCGCCGGCATCGAAGGCTTTTTCAATCCCGGCGGCATCATTGCTGCCGATGTTCGCCAGCGCCGAAAGGACAACCGAGCAATCCGGCGCCAGCGGCTTAACCGCATAATATTGGGCGATTGGTTTGGCGGCGCCGTGAAATTGCGGGTCCAAATTGCGCAGAACGATTTTCTGAAGGACGAATTCGAAAAGCTCGACCTTGCCGTCACTGTTGATCAGCCAGTCCAGCGCCCGGGAGAACGTCTCGTATTGTTCCCGGCTTAATTGTTTCAACGCGCCCAGCGCGAGGCTGACCATCGGCAGGTGCGCATGCGCGGCCGCTTTGGAAACGTCAGGATAGAGGGCGACGGTTTTATCGCGGATAGCGGCCCCGGCCTGTTGCTCAATGCCGGCCAATTGTTGCGCCCGCTGGCTCTCATCGTTGCTCAGGAGCATGGCATAGACCAGCGCCGTGGCATCCATCGGATCGCGCGCGGCGGCCCGCACGGCTTCAGGCAGGGAATCGCGCAATTGTTCCGCATATTGAAGGTGCAACGGCGTGGGGTTGCCCACGGTGGGCAGGACGATATGCGGCCGAATGACAGGTGGTTCGCTTCCACCGGCCAGAATTGCCCCGCCCAGGACCGTGCCGAAAATATCATTGGCGGGTATCCGGGGTGGCCGCGGCGGCTGCTGCGGCGGCTGCGGCTGCCGCTCCTTTCCCTGGTCGTAACGAACTTCGGGAAATTTGCCGTCGAATGCCGGGTCAAAAACCCGGATCCGGTCCGCCAGGGGAGGATGCGTTTCCAGCAGGCCAATGAACGGTTCGCTCACGCCGTTGCCAAAAAACATGTGGGACAATTCCTCCGCGTGCGCGTGGTCGAGGCGCGAGCCCATTTCGCCCAGGCCCCCGATTTTCTTGAGCGCGCCGGTAATCCCGGCCGGATTGCGGGTAAATTGGACGGAGGAAGCGTCCGCCAGGAATTCGCGCTGACGGCTTACGGCAGCCTGGATCAACCGGCCAAAAAAAACACCGATATAACCGACAACCAGAAGGACCACACCGAGCAGAGGCAACGGATTTTGCCCGCGCCGCCCCCCGCCCCGCATCGTTTGCAATAAAATCCGGCCGATAATGGCCACGCAAAGAATTCCGAAAATTGTTCCCATCAGGCGCAGGTTCAGCCGCATATCTCCATTGAGGATGTGACTAAATTCATGCCCGACAACGCCCTGCAGTTCATCGCGCGTCAATAATCTGATGCACCCGCTCGTGACCGTAATCGTGGCGTCGCTCGGTTTATGTCCGGCGGCAAACGCATTGATGCCGTTCTCCTCATCCATGACATAGACCTGCGGCATGGGCACCCCTGAGGCGATGGACATTTCCTCAACCACATTCAGGAGTTTGCGCTCGTCCGGATTGGTGGTGTTGCTGTTGATCAGGCGGCCGCCCATCAGTTCCGAGACGGCGCTGCCGCCCGCGGACAGGGAAATTGTTTTGTAGGCGCTGCCGATACCGACGATAGCCACAATGGCGAAGCTAACGCCGAAAAAGATTTGCGCATTCCAGAGGGAGACCTGGGGCTGCCCCTGGTCGTAGCGATAGGAGTAATGCGCCTGGACACCCGAAAAAATCAGTAGGGCCGCCACATATACCGTCGCAATCATGCCGGCAATTGCCAGGACAAAATAGACAACCAGCCACTTGGTTTTGTGGTGCGCTTTAGCCTGTTGCTCGAAAAAATCCATTGTTGACGCTTGAGCGCTTCAACACGAGGCGGATCACGAGAACGAGACTTTGGGCGCGTCCTTCTGCTCCGGCTTATCGATGACAAACAACTCGGCGGGGCCGAAGTTGAACGCCCCGGCAAGGACATTCGTCGGAAAAACTTCGCGATCCGTGTTGTACGTCATCACGGCGTCGTTGTAGGCCTGGCGGGCAAACGCAATCTTGTTTTCCGTGGAGGTCAATTCCTCCGTCAATTGCAGCATGTTTTGATTGGCCTTCAGGTCGGGATATGCCTCCGACACCATCATTAACCGGCTCAAAGTCCCGGCAAGGCCGGTTTCGGCCGAGCCCAGGTTTTTCATGGTCGCGGCGTCGCCGGGATTCGCGGCGGCGGCCTGCGACGCCGCATAGGCAATGTTACGGGCCCTGGTCACGTCCTCGAGCGTGTCGTGCTCGTGCTTGAGGTAGCCCTTTGCCGTTTCGACCAGGTTGGGAATCAGGTCATAGCGGCGCTTGAGCTGGACGTCAATTTGCGCGTAGGCGTTTTTATACCGGTTGCGCAAGGTGACCAGCTTGTTGAACCCGCCGATGGCGTATCCGACGATTGCCAGCGCGAGCACTACGATTACCACCAAAATGATGACAAGAATAAGCATAATACCCATATAATTTGCCTTTTTTATGGTTTGAGACGTGTTTACGGCTCAAACCGTTCAGGTTGTCCAATCTTCCGCCAAACCCTGGATACCGACAATGATAATTTTAGTGAAAATTTATAATGACCTCAGAACAAATCGCAACCCCGGGGCTTAATCGGATGGCTTAAAACCAATCAGAGGCTCTCGCGGGCTACGTGGGTAAATTCCATTCCCAAAACCAAAAGGGCGATGAGACCGAAATACAAAACCGCCATGATAATGCGACGTTCCGGCGCGACCTCGTAATAACGCTGTTCGGCGGCGGTCCGGCGCCGGAACAGAGAAAACAAGCGCGGCAAAGAAAGGACGATCAGGATCACCAGAAGAAAATTGACGTGCCCGGAGTAAATCCGGCTCACCGTATAGCCCGCGAGGATGATAAAACCCAGGATCCATAGCCAGGGCGACAGCGCGGTCACAACCCTGCCCCCGTCCAAAAAACCGACGGGCATCAAATTGAACAAATTGAGAAAAAAGCCGGTATAGGCCAAAGCCATAAAGAGCGGATTGCCGGTCGCATAATAAATCCCCACGCAAGCCGCCGCGCCCAGACTTCCCAGAATCGGCCCGCCAATCCCGACAATCGCTTCAATCCAGGCGTTCGGCGGATTTTCTTTGAGAGTAATCAGCGCCCCCACAAACGGAATGAATGCCGGCGTCGTGACTTTAAGATTGCACCATTTTGCGGCGATCAGGTGCCCGCATTCGTGGACAAAAATCAGGAGGACAAACCCGACGGCGAACTGCCAACCCCATGCCAGCGCATAGGCCCAGATGGATATCAGCATCGTGGCCCCCGTCTTCAGGAATGGCAGCAGAAACTTGAATTTCGCCAGAAATTTCAGGCACACCAGGACTGCCACCCCGACCGGCGCAAATAATTTCTTTATTCTTTGCCCCAATGTCGGCTCAATCGGACGGCCATCCGGGGCATACTGCCGCTGCGCATATTCGTTTTGATGCTCTTCCACGTCAGATTCTACATTTTCAATCGTTTATCCTGCGTCACGTCGTTTCCAAAATCATCTGTGGCCGGTCCTGCCAGCCGAACATTTTGCCCTTTTTGATAATTTCAACAATGGGCGCGGGCACATCGTTTTCCCAGGATACATCTCCCGACTGAAGCTTTGAGAGCACAAATGGCGGAAAAAGGGCCAGGTAATCCGGATTATAATTTTGGATGCCGGTGATGTATCCGTTCTCAAGCAAGTGGGCGTATAAATGTCGCAAATTCGGCGCCACTTGCAGATTATCCGGCGTCACGATTTCATTGCCCGTCGATTGGCGCTGCCAGATTCCGCTGTCGCTTCCGGGAGCGACGACGGCGGCCAGGGCGTTGGCGGAGGGTTCGCGCATCGGGTACACGTAAAGTTTCGTCATGTCCTTGAACAACCGGCCCAGGGATTCGAGCAGGCCGCCGGACAAATCGGTGTAAAATTTCTCGTCAAAAATACTTCGCAGGCTGGGGATGCCCAGCGCGATGCCTTTCATCTTTTGAGTGTAACGGGACAGGTATTCGACCAGGCGATAATAACGCCCGAAATTGGAAATCAATACCGGCTTGCCGAGCGTGCTCAAAAGGTCCACGCGATCAAGAAAGTCCTTGTGCGCCAGCGTGGCGTCTTCGAGCACGCTGTGCAGTGTCATTTCCATGAGGACAACCGGCGTCTCGCCCTGCAGTTGGGGCTCGCGAAAGAACTGTTCCTGGGCGCGTTCCAAAATGTCCAGCGTCGTCTTGGTAATCGGCCGAAAACTGCCGCGCTCCACCAGGACCGGCTTTTTATAAAGAACTTCGCTGGGGATCACCACCTCGCCGTCGGACGTAAACATCGCGCCATCGGCGACATTTTGCTGCACGAGTTGGAGGCTCATCAGGCGGTTGTCCACCTTCGCGAAGGCGGGACCGGAAAACTTGATCATTTCAATTTCAATCCGCTCCCGGGTGAGATCGTCCATGAGCATGGAAATGATTTTTTCCGGCTCGTTATGATGATAGAGCGCCGCATAGATGAGGTTCACTCCAATCATGCCCAGGGCTTCCTGTTCCCGGACAACGACTTTATCGAGAAGCCGGGTATGGATAATAATCTGCGATGCGCCTTCGCGCGGCCGCGCCTGGAATTTTATTCCCAGCCAGCCATGGCCGTCGGTCTGGCGCGAAATGCTGTGCGTGGCCACGGTGTCCGCAAAAACGAAAAACGCGGTTTTATCGCCGCGTTTTTTATCAAGCCGTTGCAGCAGCAAATTGTACTCGTAGTCGAGCATGGCCTGCAAACGTTGCCGGCTCACGTAGCGGTCGGACGTGCCGTAAATCGCATCGCTGATCTGCATATCATAGGCGGAGATCGTTTTTGCGACTGTGCCGGATGCGCCGCCCACGTGAAAAAACCAGCGGCAAACCTCCTGGCCGGCGCCGATTTCCGCAAAAGTGCCGTACTTGGTCGCATCCAGATTGATATGCAGCGCCTTTTGTCCCGGATCCTTTTTATCTCCGTTGTTTTCAGTCATATATGCCGGTCCAAACTACCGAAAAAGCAATCGGGTGTCCAACGGCGAAAAAAAAACAGGCCGGAATACAGGCAAATTCCGGCCCTTTGGGGGTAACTGGCGCTTGTTGATTGCGCCGGGGAGATTCTTTTATGCGGCCATCCGCATATCTTCGCCGCTCCTGGCGGCGGGATTACAATGTTCCTGGCCCAATTTGGTCAATTTGGCGTCCGCGGCCTTTTCTTCAGCGAGAATTGACTCAATGACCCGGGCCACATCTTCACGCTGCAATTGGGTCGCCCATTCGCGCAGTGTGCCATAGGTGGCAATTTCATAATGTTCAGCTTTTTGCCCGCCGAGCACCAGGGCTGCATTGATCGTGGGCGATTTCTTGTTCTCAGAAATCAAATCTTCCGCCTCGTCAATGATCCCGAGGATGGCCGGGCAGCGTTTCGCCTTTGCCTTTTTGCCGAACATTTCGAAAATCTCTTCGCACTTTTGCGCATGCCCTTCCGTTTCAGTAAGATGCGCTTCAAAGGCAGCCTTCAAGTCCGGGTGTGTTGCGAATTTCGCCATTTTCGGCAGGGCTTTTTCAAGCTGCTGTTCGCAATAGTATGCGTCCGCCAATGCGTCTAAAAATAAATCTTCTAGCATCTTCATATTTTTTCCCTTTGCCCTTCGATCTTGATTAATGCCGACGCGATCATTTTAGCAAGGGCTGTGCCGAGGCGAGAAACTATGACAAAAGCTGGCATTTTGCCGGATTTGTTCGAATCGGGCTTAAAAAAAACTTGCAGACCGCAAGATTTCGGCTTTCGAGGTTGCAGGATGCAACCGGTCAGGCGGCCTCAACGGCTTCGACCGTCTGAACCGCCCCGGATGGCTGCGACGGCAGGGTAAAGTAAAAGGTCGCGCCCTTGCCCGGCTCGCTTGTCGCCCATACTTCGCCGCCGTGGTTTTGAACGATGTGTTTCACGATCGAAAGCCCCAGGCCGGTCCCGCCCTGCTCCCTCGAACGGGCCTTATCAACCCGATAAAAGCGCTCAAAAACCCGGTCGAGCGATTCAGGCGGGATCCCCGGACCATCGTCTCTCACAAACACCT
>DASYZW010000450.1:0-6746 GCA_035945915.1 Verrucomicrobiia bacterium
CGGGCGCGATGAGGTTTTGGAGAGTGGTGCTGGCATAGCCGCCTGAGCCCGTGAGGGTAATCGTGGGGAAAAAGGCGGCGCGCGCGGCGCCAATGTTGGCATTCGCGGCTTTAAGCTGGTGCTCGGCCTGGAGAATGTCGGGACGCTGTTCGAGCAAGTCTGAAGGCAACCCCGCGGGAATGTCAGAAATGCAGAGCTTTAAATTGAGCCGGGGAGAGGGTTGTAATTCGGGAGGCAACGGCTTGCCCACCAGGAGAGATAGATTGTCCGATGCTTCAGCCAATTGTTGCGCATACGTGGCGACGGATGCGGACGCGGACGCGACCTGGGCGGAGGCGGTGTTCAAGTCGAATTGTGAAACAACACCCGCCTGAAAGCTGCGCTGTGTCAAGGAAAAGGACTGCCGCGCGGATTTTAAGGTTTCCCGCGCAATCGCGAGTTGTTCGGCAGCTTCCTGTTCGGTCAGATAGGCCGTGGCCACCTGCGCGACCAGCGCAATGTGGGCGGCACGTTGCTCTTCCGCGGTGGCCAGGTAGGTTTCCAGCGCCTGACGGGTCAAGCTGCGCACCTGGCCGAACAAATCCACTTCGTATGAGGCCACTCCGAAGTTCACCTGGTATTCGGTGAAAGTAATCGGACTGGCATTCGAATTCGTTCCGCGACCGCCATAAACGTTGGGAATGCGCTGGCGTTCGCCGCTGGCGTTGAGGCTCACCGTCGGCACGAGCGCGGCCTGTTGGACGTGATAAAGCGCCCGGGTCTGCGCGACATTCTCAACCGCGGCGCGCAGGCTGGGGTTATTGGTTAGGGCCAGGGCGATGACCTGTTGCAGCTTCGGATCGCGGAAGAAATCGCGCCATCCGATTTCCGCGGCCGGGACCGGGGCCGGCGCGGTCTTCACTTTTGAGTAGCCCGGCACGTTCGGCCAGGAGGATGAGACATTTGACGGCGGCGGCTGATACTTGGGGATCATCGTGCAGCCAGCTACCAGGATAACGGGCACAGCCGCCCAATAACGCAAAATCTTGGCAAAATGGGTCGTCATGCTTTTGGCGGGTTTGAGTTTTTATTGGATTCGTCGATGGCCGACGGTGTCAAGGAACCGTGGGCCGCGGCAATCTTTCCCTTAAAGATCCGACGGACCGTGACGTAGAAGACCGGCACGAGGAAGACGGCCAGGACGGTGGCCGAAATCATGCCACCGATCACTCCGGTGCCCATGTCGTGGCGACTGGCGGCACCGGCGCCCGTGCTCACAGCCATGGGCATGACTCCCAAAATAAAGGCGAGCGACGTCATTAAGATTGGACGCAACCGCAACCGCGCCCCCGCCAGCGTCGCTTCAATCAGACCTACGCCCTGCGCCTGCAGGTCTTTGGCAAATTCGACAATTAGAATCGCGTTCTTGGCGGACAATCCGATAATTGTGAGCAATCCGACCTTGAAAAACACGTCGTTCGGGAGCCCGCGCGCCTGTGCGCCCAATAATGCGCCGAGGACGCCCAGCGGAATCACCAAAATCACCGCCAGCGGGATGGACCAATTCTCATACAACGCAGCCAACGCCAGGAAAACAACCAGGATGGACAACGACAATAATATGGGGGCCTGCTGCGATGAGAGTAGTTCTTCGTAGGATTGGCCGGTCCATTCGTAGCCGATGCCGCTGGGCAATTTTTGAACCAGCTTTTCCATGGCCTCCATGGCCTGGCCGATGCTCTTGCCGGGCGGGGCCGCGCCGATCATTTCCAGGGCGGGAAAACCGTTGAAATGTTGCAGGGAGGGTGACGCGTAAATCCAATGCGTCTTCACAAATTCAGAAAGCGGCGCCATGTTTGTGCCGGCGGCCTGCACATAAACCTTTTCCAGGTCCTCGGGCAACATGCGGTAAGGCGCATCCAGTTGCGCGACGACGTGCTGGACGCGGTTGCCATCTATGAAATTGTTGATGTAAAACGAGCCGAAGCAAGTCGTGAGGGTGGTGTTCAGGTCAGCCGGGGAGACGCCCATTGCGGCGGCTTTGGTCAGGTTGACGTCTATCTTCAATTCCGGCGTGTCTTCAAGCGCCTGCATTTGCAAACCGGCGATTTCCGAATTCGTCGCCGCCATGGCCATCAATTGTCTCCGGGCATCCATGAGTTTGTCATGGCCGAGGCCGCCCTGGTCTTCCAATTCCATGTCGAATCCTGCCTGGAAACCCAACTCGGGAATGGGCGGCGGATTTATGGGAATAATCATGGCCTCGGGAATGCCACTTAAACCGCCAAAAGCGCGTTGAATGATGGCCGGCACGGCGTTTGCCTGGCCGGGACGTTCGCCCCAGGGTTTTAAATGGACGAATGCCATCGCTGAATTTTGCGCCTGCCCGGCGATGCTGAAGCCCGCGACATCAATGACATCCTGCACCTGCGACTGGCTGAAATAGTAATGCTCCATTTTCTTGAGCACGTTCACTGTACGCTCCTGGGTTGCGCCAACCGGCAAATTAATCAGATTGATAAAATAACCCTGGTCTTCAGCCGGAAGAAAAGCCGACGGAAGCCGCACAAATAAAAGGCCCACGCCCACAAGGATGAGCAGATACACCAATAAGGATATCGGTGCCCGCCGCAGTACTCGCCCGACCCAGCCTTCGTAACGGTGCGTGGTAGCGTCAAATTTACGGTTCCACCACCCCCAAAAACCCGGTTTATGGAAATGATGCCCTTTTTCGACGGGCTTCAGCATCGTGGCGCAGAGGGCCGGTGTCAGCGACATCGCCAGGAAAATTGAAAATCCCATGCACGACACGAGCGACAAGGAGAATTGGCGATAGATCGCGCCGACAGATCCCCCGAAGAAGGCCATGGGAATGAACACCGCAGTGAGAACGAGGGAAATTGCGATGAGGGCGCCGGTAATCTGTCCCATCGCTTTTCGAGTGGCATCCCGGGGAGACAAGCCTTCCTCGTTCATGATGCGTTCGACGTTTTCTGTCACCACAATAGCGTCATCGACCAGGATGCCGATCGCCAGGACCAGGCCGAACAGCGTGAGCAGGTTGATGGAAAAGCCGAGGAAGCTCATGATGGCGAACGAACCGAGCAACGCCACCGGCACAACGATGGTGGGAATGAAGGCGGTCCGGAGATTTTGCAGGAAGAAATACAAGATAAGAAAGACCATCACGATCGCTTCGAGCAGCGTCTTGACGACTTCATTGATGGAAGCGCGAATAAATTCCGTCGTATCGTAAGGCCAGGTCACAATGACGCCTGGCGGAAAGAATTGGGACAGTTGTTTCACTTTAGCGCGCACGGCGTCCGCGGTGGCCAGAGCATTGGCGCCGGGCTCCAGGTGGATGCCGACAGCGGCACAGGGACGGCCGTTGGCGCGCACGCCAAAGGTATAAGTTTGTCCCGCCAACTCGATGCGCGAGACGTCGCGCAGGAAAACTCGCGAGCCATTGGGGTTCACTCGCAACACGATATTTCCAAATTGGGCCGGCGTATTTAGGGTGCTTTGGCCCTGGAGCGTGATGTTGATTTCCTGGCCCTTGACGGCGGGCAACATGCCCAATTGTCCCACGGGCACTTCCGTATTTTGCGCTTCGATGGCGCTAACGATTGTGGCCGGGGAAATGGAATAGTCCTTAAGCTTGTTCGGGTCCAGCCAGATGCGCATGGCGTATTGCGAGCCGAACAGGTCCGCTTCGCCCACACCGCTTACACGGCTGACCGGGTCAAAGAGCGTGGATTGGATGTAATTACCCAGCGCGATGGCATCCAGGCTGCCGTTTGTGCAGGACAGCGTGAAAAACATCAGGAAGTTGTGCGTGGACTTGGCGACTACCAATCCCTGTTGCTGCACGGTAGCGGGCAGGCTTGGGATGGCCAGTTGAAGCTTGTTCTGCACGTCCACCTGGGCGATGTCCGGATCGGTGCCAGGTTCGAAATACAGCGTCACCTGCGACTGACCGCTGGAACTGCTCGTGGAGGACATGTATAGCAAATGATCCAGCCCGCTCATCTGCTCTTCGATGACGGCGGTCACAGTGTTTTGCACGGTCTCGGCCGAGGCGCCCAGATAGTTCGCGGTGATGGAGATGGACGGTGGCGCGACGCTTGGATATTCGGCGATCGGCAAATGGACGATGGCCATGGCCCCGGCCAGCATGATAAAGACAGAAATGACCCAGGCAAAAACGGGACGGTCGATGAAAAATTTGGGCATGACGATTTTCCGTGGATTATTGGCCGGCAGCCGGTGCGTTTGATGAACCGACATCCACTGGATTCACGGTCATTCCCGGCTGCGCTTTGATCAAACCATCGACAATCACGCGGTCTCCGGCTTTCAGACCGGAGCGTACGATCCAATCCGCTCCAACGGCGTCGCCCAATTCAATTATTTGGGGCACAACAGAATTCGTCGAGCTCACGAGCATGACCGAGGCAGCGCCCGTGGGCCCGATGACAACCGCGCGTTGGGGAACCAGGAATGTGTTCGGCGCCACGCCTTCTTCCAAGGTCCCTACGGCGAACATGCCGGGCAGAAGGACGCGATCCGGGTTGGGAAATTGCGCGCGCAACGTAACCATGCCGCTGCTGGGATCGACCGAAACGTCTTGAAAGAGCACCTTGCCCTGGTGCGGATACGTGCTGCCGTCAGGCAATTGGAGGGTGACTTTGAGAATGTTCGACGCCGGGCTTTGCAACTGGCCGGACTGCAATTGCGCGCGAAGCTTCAGGACGTCCACGCTTGCTTCAGTGAAGTCGAAATAAATGGGATCCATCTGCTGGATGACTGCCATGGGTGTGGCGGCAGCCTGACTGACGAGCGTGCCCTCGGTAACCAGCGCCGGTCCGATCCTGCCTGAAATTGGAGCAGTGACTGAGCAGTAACCGAGGTTGATGGCGGCGATTTCCTGCGCGGCTTTGGCCTGGTCCGCGGCGGACACTGCGTTATCATAATTTTGCCGGCTTACGGCATTGATGCCGACCAGCGGCTTATAACGGTTCATCAAAGATTCGGCCTGGGTTACGTTCGCCTTGGCGCTGGCAAGCTGTGCCTGGTACGGGGCTGGATCGATTTGATAAAGCACTTGCCCATTCGTCACATCGGCCCCCTGTTCAAATTGGCGGCGCAAGACGACTCCATCCACGCGCGCATTGACGTTGGCGACCCGCTCCGCATCGATGCGGCCGGGAAATTGGGCCGAAATAGGGAGTGCCTGCGGTGTTACCGCGATGGTATTGACTAATGGCGGCGGCATGGCCCCTGAATAGCCGCCGGGACCAGCGGCGCCCCGGTGGCAGCCCGCTGCCAGCATCGCCAGAAAAGCGATGCCGATTGTTTTCAATTGAATTTTTGAAGAACGCCCTTTCATAAGTATTAGCTTAAAACTGATGCCTGCAATCCCGCGGCGGTGAACGTGACCAGACGTTGCAGCAACCCTTCCGCGTCGAGGGTTTTGCGCAACTTCGGCGGCAAATTTGCTTGTTTGCCGCAGGTGAGCAGCGAAAAATGCAGCGCTCCGAACATAAACTTCATTCGCCAGAATAATTCTTCGGGTTCCAGGCCCGGTAACGCGCGTAAAAAAGCCGCGTCAAATCGACGGATCACCTTTTCCAAATGCGCGCGCACAAGCTGCTCAATTTCCACGTTCGGCTCGCTCAGGCACCGGCCCATGAGCCGCAAAAAAGTTTCTTCACCCTGCTCTTGGTCGAAGCCCCGCTCGACCGCCGGCCGAATCATCGCTTCAAGAACAGCCTCCAGCCTCGGCCCTTTATCTCCCGCCTTTTTCTCAACCGCATCCAATAATTCCAACCGCCGGACATTCAAAGGCTCAATGCAATGCTTGAAAACCTCTGCCGCCAGCGCGGATTTGGTTCCAAAATGATAATTAATGGCCGCCAGGTTCACGCGGGCAGCTTTCGTAATGTCACGAATGGAAACTGCCTCAATGCCGCGCATCGCAAAAAGCCTCTCAGCCGATTTGATTATGCGCCGTCTGGTTTCGAAGGTGGATTCCTCGGCTCCTTTGGCTGTTGATTGAACCCATTGTCTCAAACGAATGTATAAAACATACGTTTTAATTCCGGAAAGTGTCAACAGCCTTTTCACGAACGCGCCCGGATGCCCTGCGCCCAAAGGCGCGGGTGAAGCGTCAAAAATTAGATCTTGCCGATTGTTGTGCTCTTCATTTGTCCTGTGGGGAATGATGTCGAAATGGATTCAAATGACGGAAGCATGGAGGATGCAGCAGGCGCCGGCCATTTCGTGCGGGCGCTGGACTGGCTAATGTTACGGCGTGTTTATTTGACCGCTATTCTCCGGATACAATGATTATTTGTATCCGCCACGTAAATATTGCCATTGCCGTCGATTGCCAAGCCGCCCGGGCCGTTTAAGGCTAAGGTTTTATCCGTCGGCAGCGCAATTGTAGTGACCACGCCCATGGGTGTGATTTTTCGGATGGCGTTGTTGCCGGTATCGGCCACGTAAATATTTCCGGAATTGTCCACGGTTAATCCCTGCGGACTCCAGAACCTCGCGTCCGGGCCATTGCCATCCGTGTTGCCGGCGTAGCCGGGTAACCCGGCGAGCGTCGTGACCACGCGACCCACGGTGATTTTCCGAATAACATTGTTTGCCGTGTCAGAGACATAGACATTGCCCGCACTATCTACCGTGACGCCAAATGGATTATTAAAACGCGCGCTATTACCCCAACCATCGGTATTGCCACTCATGCCGGCCTGACC
>DASYZW010000451.1:0-3254 GCA_035945915.1 Verrucomicrobiia bacterium
CGGCTATGTGCCGTCGTCCGGCGCAACGGTCTATTCTTACGGCATTCCCCAGGACCAGGCGGCGGCCAGCGGGGTTGGGTCCCTCGACATTGCCCAGGCAAGCATCTCCGGCGTGAGTCCGAACTTCAATTATACCTTTCCGCCCTACTCGGCGAACGTGGTTGTTCTCTTGCCGACGGCGCCATTTCTTATCCCTTCGGCAGCGTCCCAACCCGGGTCGGGCCAATTTATTTTCCAGGTCAATGGACAACCCGGGGTGCCATACGTGATTCAAAGTTGCACCAATTTGAATTCGCCAAATTGGATTGCCATATCCACCAATACTACGGCATCCGGCTTGATCTATTTCACAAATTCCGTTTCGTCGGCCTCGCGATTTTATCGAGCCGCCTGGCAGCCATAAATTTTCCGGTCCACCATAGCGGTCGCGCGAGTCTCGGCTATGGACCTGCCAGTTTATACAGGATGGACGCAAAGATGCAGTCCGGACTCGCGGGAAATTCGACCTTTTGCTATGCATGTTTTAGCGAACGCAACCGCTGTGATGGAATGGCTCAGTAATCTGGAAAATTAATAATGAAATGGAAAACCGTTTGCCTGACTGCAACGCTGGCAGCCGCATTAAACGTCAACACCCTATTCGGTGATCCGGTGGAGCGGGTGATTTCCGCCGATCTCCGGGACACCAATGGCCCGCTCAATACGATGTTTAATTTCTGCGTCGGCGCGGGCCGCGCGAACGAAGGCCTGCGCGCTGACTGGCAGCGGCAACTTACGTGCGCTCATCGCGAGTGCGGCGTCAGATACATCCGCATGCACGGTTTATTTGATGACGACATGGGTGTTTATCGCGAAGACAGCCATGGCAACCCGGAATACAACTGGCAATACATTGACCAGCTTTATGATTTTCTTGAAAGCATCGGCATGAAGCCATTTGTGGAATTGAGTTTCATGCCCGACCAGCTCGCCAGCGGTTCAAAAACAATATTCTGGTACCGCGGCAACGTCACTCCGCCGAAAGACATAAAAAAATGGGCGGAGCTGGTCCGCGCATTCGTTCTTCACGAGCAGCAGCGCTACGGCAATGCCGAGGTCCGGAGCTGGTTTTTCGAAGTTTGGAATGAACCCAACCTGAAAAATGCGTTCTGGACCGGCACACAACAGGAGTATTTCGACTTTTATGCGGCGACCGCCCGGGCCATCAAAAGCGTATCGCCCGATTATAAGGTTGGCGGCCCGGCGACAGCCGGTTGCCGCTGGGTGCCCGAGTTCATCCATTTCTGCGACACCAACCATGCGCCGGTGGATTTTATTTCCACGCATACCTATGGCGTGGAAAGCGGTTACCTCGACGCAACCGGCACTTCAGGCACGGCGCTATCACTCAATCCCGATTCCATTTGGGGCGATGTCAAACGGGTTCGCAGGGAAATTGCCGAATCGGCGATGCCCGGACTGCAACTTTATTTTACCGAGTGGAGCAGTTCCTATACGCCGGCGGATCCATTTCATGACAGTTACCTGAGCGCGGCTTACATCCTGGACAAGCTCAAAAATTGCGATGACGCCGCGCAAGCGATGTCTTATTGGACGTTCACTGACATCTTTGAGGAATCCGGTCCCCGTTGGGAGGCGTTTCATGGCGGCTTCGGCCTGATTAATTATGAGGATATCAAAAAGCCGGCGTTCTATGCTTATCAGTTCCTGAACCGGCTTGGGCCAATTGAATTAAAGGGCAGCGACCAGTCCTCATGGATATGCAAGGACGACCGCGGCGACATCCAGGCATTGGGGTGGGATTTTAGCAACATCTTTCCCCGGACCAACATGATCAACCAGGTCTTTTATAAACGCGACTTGCCGTCCAAAGCCAAATACGAAGTCACCCTCGACCTGTCGCACGTGCACGCGGGCAAGTATATCATGGAGACTTACCAGATCGGGTACCGGCTAAACGATGCCTATGACGCGTATCTTGATCTAGGTTCGCCCGCCCAGTTGACCCGGGCGCAAGTTGCCGGAATCGAATCGAATAGCAGCGGAGCGCCGAGCGAGGTGAGCACGATCAAAATCGGCCATGACGGAAAATTCAGGCGGCGGTTTGTGCTGCGGGAAAACGACGTTGTGATGCTCACGCTCACGCCGCAATATCGGGTACTTCAACGGGCGCCGGCCGCGGGCGCGCCAAAACTGGCCAGCACAGACCAGCGCGGATTTTGACGCCAATCCAAAAACCCTGACAAAAGCAAACAACAAAACAGTTACCATGAATAGACGAGACTTCTGCAAACGGCTCGCCGTTGGCGCCGGTTGGGCGTCATTGCCCTTTACTCCGGCCATCGTGCGCGCCGCGGGCACAGCGCCTGCAACTCCCGGCTCCTTATCGCCCGACTATTTTCCGGTGTCCGATTGGGATGCGGTCGTGAATGAAGCCTGGGGCACCACGGAACAACAAGCCGGGCCCGACACCTGGGACGGCGTCACGCTAAATGCGCCGGCGATTCCAGGGTTGGCGGGGGAAGGCCCTTACCAGGCCATTTGGGATTCATTGCTTAACTACGAAGCGCCGGAATGGTATCGTGACGCCAAGTTCGGCATTTGGGCGCATTGGAGCCCCCAGTGCGTGCCTGAAGACGGCGACTGGTACGCCCGGAACATGTATATCCAAGGGCAGGGGCAGTATGACGATCAACTTCGGCGTTACGGTCATCCTTCGAAGTTCGGCTACAAAGACCTGTGTGCGCAGTGGACCTTGCTGAATTGGGAACCCGAGGCGCTCCTCGAGCGCTATAAGCGGGCCGGCGCGAAGCTGTTCCTTGCCCTTGCCAATCATCACGACGGATTCGATGCCTGGAACTCAAAACATCATGCCTGGAACGCGCAAAATATTGGCCCACGCCGCGATGTCATTGGCGCCTGGGCGGCAGCGGCGCGGCAACAAGGTCTTCGCTTCGGCGTGACGGTTCATGCGGCGCGCAATTGGTGGTGGTTTCAAGTCGCGCATCTTTGCGATAAAACCGGTCCATTTGCCGGCGTCCCGTATGATGGCCATCTCTCAGCGGCCGACGGGCAAGGCCAGTGGTGGGAAGGTTATGATCCACAACAGTTGTATGGCCGCAAGCACGGCATCGGCGAAAATCCCGACCCAGCCTATGTTCAAAACTTTTACGAACGGGTACGTGATCTGGTCGACCAGCACGACCCTGACCTGCTCTATTTCGACAACACCGGATTGCCGTTGGGTTGGGCTG
>DASYZW010000452.1:0-3414 GCA_035945915.1 Verrucomicrobiia bacterium
ATTCGGGTCGGCGCCGGGAGCAATTGCGAAATCGTATTCGAGTTGCCGCTGGTTGCCGTGGAAGAGAAGGTTGATGCCAGGATACAGTTCCATCACCTGGACGTTTCCAAAGGTTGGCAGCCCCGTTTGCCATTTGGATGAATCATTGCCAATGAGATAATTGATTTTGCCGGACATCTCATTGGCACCCAGGATTCGCGCCGCCGGGTTTGCGCCTGTGAATCGCATTTGCGCCGTCGCCGCGCGCCGTGAAGATTCGCGCAAAGTCATTTGAACTCCGGACGCCGAGATATCGAATTGATAGCCGTTGCCGCTGGAAAGAAAAGCGGTTTGATTTTGGTTGGCTTCGAAATATAACGGCAGGTTCGCCGGCGAGATCGTCTGCGCAAACGAAGCAAAAGCAAAGAACGCCAGCGCCGTTCCCGCCAGAAAACGCTTTACAGTCAAAATTGTTCCGCCGTTGCTCATGTTAAAATTCACGTTGGTAACCGGCGCTGAACTGGAATTGGCCGGAAGACCCATTGTATTGATCATGCGTGATCGGAATGCCGTAGTCGAGCCGTAAGGGACCGAGGCGTGGAATATTCAGTCGCAGGCCAACGCCCCAGTCGTCGTTAAAGTTGCCGCTGAACGAATACGAACCAGTCCCCACGGACCCTATGTCATAGAATAGCGCGAATCGCAGGCCGAAACTGCCTTCTTTTTCAATAATGGGCAAACTGTATTCAATGGAACCAAAATAGAAACTATCGCCGCCAACCGGTTCGTTGAAGACGTTGGGAGGATACGCCGGGTTCACCTCGCGCGGTCCAATATTACGGTATTTGAAACCACGAAGATCATATTCCCCGCCGAGGAAATAGCGATCGTAGAACGGAACGTCGCCGCCACTAACGCCTTTAGCGGTTCCAATATGGCCATCCAATTCGATGACGTGGCCTGAAAAGAAGCCGGGGAAAAACCATGCCGTTTTTGCTTCAATTTTGAAAAACGTTTGGTCACCAACGCTGAATTCCGGGTCCAACTCACTCAACTGTCCCCACGTGGAAAGACCCGCCGGGTTGTTGCGGGTGTCAAAAGTCAGCGCGCCGCCGAAACGATTAAATAAATGGTCGCCGACTTGCTGCAAGATGGCATTTGGCACGTTTTGCTGAAGACCGGTCAAAACCGGGACGGGTCCCGGCCCCCCGAATGTCGAGCTGGGGCCATTCCACCCGCTATTCAAAGAAATTCCCACATCTTCAAGATTATAAAAAATGGTTCCTCGCCAGAAATCACTACCGAAGAGGCTGCGCGTGAGGCTCACGCGCGCGCCTGTGCGCGTTTCATTGAAGACGTTATTCGGGCTGTCGAAAGCCCAGACGTCCCGGTAAATATCAACTCCGAGCGCCAGTTTGCGATTGAGAAACCACGGCTCGACAAATGACAGGTCATATTCCTGGTCCTGGTAACCTAGTTGAATATGAAGTCGCGCCTGTTGGCCCGCGCCGGTGAATGAAGGCCAGTTGAACAAGTCGAAGTTCGCCTGGGAAATGTCCGCAAAACCCACGAGGGCTTCCACCGAACTGTACCCGGCGCCGACAGTGAAGCTGCCAGTTTGTTTTTCCTGGACGCTCACGAGCAAATCATCGCGCCCCGCGATGGGCGGTTCGGTCGGCTCCGGACGCAGATCGACGCTTGAAAAATAGCCCATTCCTTCGAGCCGTTCCTGGCTGAGCCGGACGCGCACCATGTCGAAGACGTCGCCGGGCGAAATCGCCAGCTCGCGCCGGATAACTTTGTCCTTGGTCTTGATATTGCCACGGATGTCAATTTTCTCCACGTACGATTTTCGGCCTTCCTGGACGTTAAAGCCCAAGTCCATGGTGCCCGTCTCGACGTTCGGAATTTGTTGCACGACCAGCCCGCCGCCGCCGCGCCGGACGTCAATATATCCCATGCTGCCATAAAAATCCTCGATCGCGGTGCAATTGGTTTCCAGGCCGTCCGGCGTAAAAACGTCGCCGGACTTCATCTTAAAATCCTTGTTGAACTTTTTGAGTTGGGACCATGTGGTGTAAGCGCGACCGAATTTAGGCTTCGGTTCGGGCCCGGGATTATAACCGGGGCTGACCGCCGCGGCGGGAAGCAGGGTCGCGCCGGTCAGCGTGACTGAACCGACGCGGTATTGCCGTCCTTCGTAAACATAGAACTGAATCACCATCGTGCTCGGCGTCGGATACTGAAACTTCACGTCTTTAATTTCAAAGTCCAGGTAACCGTGGCTGCGATAAAAATCGCCGAGAGCGTCTTTGTCGTCTTCAAACTGGTCCTGCTTGTACAAATCGCTGCCGGTAAGCCATGAAAACATCCAATGCTGCCGGGTCTTGATTTGGTGACGCAACTTGCGTTGGGGAAATGCCGTGGCGCCGAGGAACTGAATATGCGTGATTTTCGTCTTCCGGCCCTCGGTGATTTCAAACGTCACAATGCCCGTTCCCGCAGCCTCATCGATGTCGGGAACGTAACGAACCGTCGTGCCGGGGAATCCTTCTTTTTCGTAATAGTCCGTGATCGCCTGGCAGTCCATGAACAACTTTTCCTCATCCAAAGGTTGACCCACTTTGACGGAAAGCTTTTTACGGATCTTGGACACGCGCATCTTTTTGTTGCCGACGATTTTGATCTCCGTCAACCGCGGCTTGACCTGCACGACGTAGGTCAAATTGACGTCGCCATCCGCGGCCTGGTCCACGGCCACCCGGATGTTGTAGAACTGGCCGGTGGTATAGAGAGAATGAATATCACTTTCCGTCGCGGCGGGAAGGTAGCTGTCACCGGCTCTAAGCTGGATGTGGGAACGAACGAACTGTTCGCTGACGGAAGCCGGCCCAATGTACTGGACATTGACCTGGTCAATTTTGGGGCCCATCGCGTCCTGAGAGCGCGCCGGGAAGGCGCAGACAAACAACAACCAAATTGCTGGGAGGCAAAAACGATAGTTCATCGGCTGCTATCCCGGCAGATCTTCATCGCTGACTTTGGCTGCGCTTTCAAATCGCGTGTTATTTTTAGAAATGTTAATTGACGTCGCCTGCCATTCCGCTGTTTGGCTGTCAACTATTCACAGCCGCATCGTCGCCCTCGTCCGGTCCATCTTCGTCGTAGCTGGCGTCGGGTTTGCATAACCGCCCGGCCAAATCGGCGTCCGGCTCAATCGCGCCCGACTCGCGCAAGTCATCTGGAAGAGGCCTGCGGCTTTTATCTTTTTCGACTTCGCGATTTAGCTGCGAAAGCGCGATCACCGGCGCTTTTAACTCTGTTGCCAGCGCCTTGATCCCGATGGAGATGTCGGCAATTTTCCGCTAACGATTGTCCTGCGAACGGGCACTAGTAGAGTGCAGAAACGGCAAACAATCAATCACAAAAAGTTGG
>DASYZW010000453.1:0-4433 GCA_035945915.1 Verrucomicrobiia bacterium
TGGCGTACGAATTCCGTCAGTCGCTTCGCTTTCAAGTCTGGCGGCGTGCCGCCAACCCGCGCGAAGGCGTCGCGCTGCCGGATGCGCAGGCCGCGTTGAATCAGTTTGAAGCGGATTTGGCAAACGGCGTTGCGCTGCTGGCGCAGTGCAATTTTCAGGACCTGTTTCGCCGCGCCGACGACATTTCCACGCGCCACACCATTTCCGGCGGTCATCGCAGCTTTGACGTGCTCCACGTTGCCACGGCGCTGCACTTCGAAGCGCCGGAATTTTTGACATTTGACGCAAATCAACGCAAACTCGCCGCCGCCGAAAAACTGAAAGTGAAGCCGTGAAACGAGCCGCCGCAAACACATAATTAATGCCACACACCATGAGCACACCGCCACAAACCTCAGCCTTTGCGCATCAAGCTGCTAAATTGAGTTGGGCATGCCCAATTATTATTTTTCTCCTTCTCGTGGCCGGCAAACAGGCCATCTCGCCACTGATTTTGGATTTGTTAGGATTTTTGCTTATCGTCGTCGGTTTGATTTTTGGCGTCATCGCCTTGTGTGGCATTTCCAGGCACGGCACGAAGGGTATCCTCGCACCCGCCATTGTCGGCATCGTCATCAATGGTTTGTTGCTTTTTATTTTCGTGACGAACTTTGTGGCAGCGAGAGCCAGAGCGCAGCAGCACACTGGCATTGAGCCGTCGCCAGTCGCAGGCGTGTGGTCTTTCACCGCGCCAACCCACAGCCCCAAACCCCTGAGCTTAGGATTTGGCAAGGGGATTTACGGGACTGGATGTTGTTACCCACCTTCCTAATTCGTAAGTTGTTGATTACGAGGATGGTGGAGCCGAGGGGATTCGAACCCCTGACCCCCACAATGCCATTGTGGTGCTCTACCAACTGAGCTACGACCCCAACCGGTTTCGAAAGTTTAACGGTCGCACCCTAATTGTCAAAGCGTTTATGGGGCTTAATGAAATTCTTTAGTGTAAAGCACGCTTGACACAGTGACAAGCATGCTTTACATTGCCTGCGAAATGAATAAAACAACAATCGAATCGGTTCAGCCGGGGAGAAACTATTCTTTTCGCGCTGATATGAAACTCAACGCATGGGCTTTTGCGGCGGTGGCCATGGCCTTTGCGTCGCGCATTGTCATCCGGCATCATCCGGACTGGGGAATGTGGCTGCGCGCCGCCGTGGCGCTGTCGCCGATGCTGCCCGGCTTTCTGTATGTGCGCACGATTGCGCGATGGATCCGCGGCATGGATGAACTGCAACAGCGAATCCAGCTTGGCGCCTGCCTGTTTGCAACCACGGGGACGATTTTTGTCGTGCTGGCCTATAATCTTCTCGTCGCCCAGGGAATTTATCTTGCCCGCCTTCCGCACGGGTTGGACTGGGAGGACACGTTTGCTTCCGTGATATTCCTTTACATTCTCGGCAGTGCGATCATCAACCGCCGGTATCGATGAAAAATAAATTGCGTGAATTGCGCGCGGGCCGGGAATGGTCGCAATCCGACCTGGCGGAGAAACTGGGAGTTTCACGCCAGACCGTCAATGCGATTGAAACGGAAAAATACGATCCCAGCCTGCCGCTGGCATTCAAAGTGGCGCGCGTCTTTAAGCTAAAGATCGAGGACGTGTTTGAATCGAATGGAAATTGATTTTTTATGCTCCGGCGAGATTATCTGTTGCGCCAGGTTGAGGAATTCTTCGACGCTTTGATGCGCATGGCCGGGCTGGCAAAGGCTGAACAATGGGAGGCGGCCGCGGGCATCGCCAATGCACAATTTAAGGCGCTGGCGGGCGCCGGGGCCGGTGAGTTGCTCGGAATGTCCGGGACGGAATTGATCGCGCGATTGGCCGAGGGAGACGCAGGTTATCGTATCCAGGAAAAAATGTTCATGGTTGCCCGGTTGTTTAAGGAAAACGGGGACCTTCTCCGGGGACAGGGCAGAATCGAAGAGAGTCACGCCTATTACTTGAAAGGATTGCGCCTGTTGCTGGGCGCCATGGCCGATGACCCGGCGTCACCGCGTCCTGAATTTCTTCCTTCCCTCGAATCGTTCCTCATCGGCCTCCAAGACTCGGCATTGAATCTCGAAACGAACGCGCTGCTCATGCGTCATTACGAACAAGTTCGTGAATATGCCAAAGCCGAAGATGCGCTATTCGGCATGCTCGATACCGAGCCGGGAAATCTCGAGCTGCTGGACTTTGGCGTCGGCTTTTATGAGCGACTGTTGCGATTGGATGATGAGACGCTGGAATTGGGCAATTTGCCGCGCGCCGAAGTGAAGTCCGGATTGGACGAGTTGAATGCGCGAAAAGGGGCACTGGTGCGAAGGCAAAATTTGGAACGTTAAAAGGGGCCATTTGCTCAACGAGAAGTGGGCCGGCCAGGAAGCACGCAATCACCCGACGGTGGCCATCCGGTTTGCGACTTCCCACTCATCTGGCTTAAGGACAATTGGTTGCATGACTTTGACTCTTTAAAGCGCGGCTTTTGATTTTCAATAAATCCCACCCTAAAGGAGGGGGAGATCGGCCGATGGTTCTGGTAAAATTCGAATGTCTCCCGGCAAAAATGAAAAATGAAAATCAAAATGCAACGGGAGAATCCAGATTGCGATGCTGCTAAAAATCGAACCTTGACCATTATGAAAAAAACCTTTGCCACGATTATCGGGTTGATGGGTATTGTGGGTCTCGCTTGCGCCTCAAACGATTTCTCCTATACCGCAACGGCCACTCCCGGCAATTCGCCGGACGGCTTGGACCAGAATAACAATCCGCTTACCGTTTGGACGCTCGCCCAGAATCCGGGCGTGACGGGCGGCGGCATATCCGGGGCGTATGACGGCACGGCTTTTGGCGGCGAAACATTGTCCGGTTGGCAAATCTGGAGCTCGCCCGGCGGCCTCGCCACGGGTGACGGCGGCTTTATTGAAGCCAGTAACATTTTTTCCGGCGGCGCGTTGACGGTTGGCCAGACGGTTTCGCTCAACTTCGAAATGCGCGCGGTGGACCCCGGACGGGACGTCGGCGTCAGTCTTCTGAACGGTTCCGGCGATGCCATTACTTTTGGGATCTACGGGGGCGAGGCCGGGAGCTATCCCTACACGGGGACCGGTTATTTTTATAGCGACGGCGGCTCTTCCTATGTGAGCGCGGGAGGCATGGGGTATCAGTATCAGAACGAGTTCAACATCGCCTTTACCGTGACCGGCGCGAATAGTTATTCCGCCGTGGCCGGTACCGATAGTTGGAGCGGCACATTCAATGGTTCTTTGCTGGGCATAGACGTATTCAACTATGGCGCGGGAAATGGAAGCGATCTCGCGTTTAATAATTTGACCGTCGCGCAAGTGCCGGAAACCGGAAGTGTTTCATTGTTCGCTATCGGCGCTGCGGTGATGGCGATGGGTTTGCGTTTACGCCGGATTGTGGCGCGCGCTTGACGAGTATCGCTCGTCGGTTTAGAGCTTTATGGCTTTTCCGGTTCGCGCCGATTTATGAGCCGCGTCGAGTATTTCCACGACGATCATGTTCACCTCCAGCGATGACAAGCCGGTCGGTTTAATGTCGCCGCGCACCACGCCCGCGAGATAAGACAACGGGTCGGCGTTGTAGCCGGTGAGGGGTGGGGGAGTGACTTTGGTTTCTTCGCTTCTTTCGCCGCCGTCGCGCACAAGCAATTCGTCCGGCACCGGGACTTTCACGTACCCGGTTTGGCCGTAAATCTCCAGGTCTTTGACGTTGAACGGCCAGTTCCAGGACGGCTGGAGAATAACCGTCGCCTTCGGATAGGAGAGAACGATCGTCGCATCATCTTCCACTTTGGGATAAATGTCCGGCTTGATTTGGTGGGTCACGGCGCACACTGACGTGGGTTTTTGACCGTCCAAAAGCCACGTCGCCAGATCGGCGCCATAACAGCCAAAATCGTTCAATGCGCCGCCACCGTTCAACGCAGGGTCAGTGAGCCAGTTGAGGAAATTTGTGGAACAACCGATTTCTTTCGGTCCCTGGTGTCCGTCGTGGGCGACGATGCGTCGAATCTCGCCGATCTGATGTTCGTCATGGACCATAACATACGCTTCCTGATTGCCGGGGTACCAGGTCGTTTCATAATTCACAACCACCTGGATGTGGCCTTTCTTCGCGGCGGCGGCAATAGCCCGCGCGGCTTTCATGTTTACCGCCATGGGTTTCTCCATCATCACATCCACGCCGCGAGCGGCGCACGCCTCGACGACGGCCTGATGATCGTAGATGTCGGTAAAGGTCGCCACGGCGTCGACCCTGGTTTTCGCAAAAAGGGCATCGAGACTGGGATAAAATAGACTCGGATCGAAATGAAACCGGCTGGTATACCGGTCAATGAGGACCTGGTTCGTCTCCACAATTCCAACCAATTGGACGTCGTTGC
>DASYZW010000454.1:0-5394 GCA_035945915.1 Verrucomicrobiia bacterium
ATTCAGCCAGACGTGCCGATAAATGCCGCCGCCTTCGTACCACCAGCCTTCGAAATCGCTCGGGTCCACAAAGACAGCCAGCAGGTTTTCCGCGCCAAATTTGACGGCATTCTCCAAATCCACATGAAAGGACGTGTAACCGCCCGGATGCCGGCTGATCAACGTGCCGTTGACGTAAATTTTCGCGTTCCGAAAGACGCCCTCGAAATAGAGCCAAACGCATTTGCCGGCGTCCGCAGCATCCAGCCAAAATTTCTTTCGATACCACGCCGGAAACACCGGGAGAGAGCCATGGCCGGTATCGGCACTGGGACTATAGTCGCCCTCCACAATGTAATCGTGCGGCAACTGCACCTGGCGCCATGCGGTGTCATCCACCTCTTCCGAAAATAGCTCCGCCGATTCCGGAAGCCGACCGAGCGAAACGAGGCCGTAAATGCCGCCGGCCCCGCCTGTGTTTTCCACTCGAACCACCAATATATTCGGCCCGCCCGCGGTCCAGGCTGAATCCAGGCTGACAATAAAGGGGGTGGCCCAATTTTGATGCGAACCCAATAATTTGCCGTTCAGGTAAATGTCACCTTTATCATCTACATGGCTGAACGAGACGGTGCGTCCCGGCCCGGGAATATCCGGAAGCACCGCGCGAAACCAGGCTATTCCCGCGTCACTCATTTGGGCATGATTGACATCGGCCGTGTGCGGGTTCGTGGTTTCCCAATCCGGGCCCGACGTGTTGAAGTCCGCGTTGGTCATCAACTCGGACTGGTTCGGTTCAGTTTTCGTCCAGACCCAGCTATCGAGTGGCACGGCACCCTTCAGTTGCACAGGAGGCAATGGTTTGAAACGCCAATCGAAATCCAGCATTTCGCATCGCCGGGGCGACGTCACGTCGCCGGCCGTCACTGCCGGCCAGGAACCGTTATTGCCATCGAGTTTGCGAGTGCAGGCAGGCATGGCCGCGAGGGCCGCCGTGCCTACCCCTAATTTTATGAATTCGCGTCGTTTCACAGTGCTCTTTGATTGCGGATCATGCGATGCGGAACAGATTCGAAGATAAGCAATGGCCGTGGGAATGACCAAAGCCAATTTGCGCTTTTTAACCGCCAATTTGCGCAGGAAAAATTCTGAAACAGGCCGCGCGCCGTCCCGCGGCGGCCGCAGTGCAGGCCGCAATTCGTGATTTCATTCCTTCGTGAGCGGATTAAACTTCACAGGTGATCCGTAATATCATCTTCGACTGGTCCGGCACGCTCGTGGACGATTTGCCTGCCGTGCTTCAGGCGTCCAATTTCGTGCTGACCCGGGCCGGCAAAACGGAAATGACACTGGAACAATTTCGCGCCGAGTTTTGCCTGCCGTTTACTAACTTTTACAGCCGGCATACGCCGGAGGTGCCCATGCCGCAGCTTGAAGAGTGGTTTCACGCCGAGTTCCGGCGCGCCCAGGCGGCGGTTTGCGAATTACCCCACGCCCGCACGTTCCTCAAGTTTTGCCAGAAAAAGAAATTGCGGCTTTTCCTGTTGAGCAGCGTGCTGACCGATCATTTCCAAGTGCAAAGTAGCGTAACCGGATTCGGCGCGTTCCTGGAGAAACCGTACACGGGCGTTTGGGACAAGCGCGAAAAGATCCATGACATTCTTCGCGAAAACGCATTGCGTCCTGAGGAAACGCTCTTTATCGGCGATATGCAGCACGATATCGAAACGGCGCGGCATGGCGGAGTCCATTCCTGCGCGGTGCTTACCGGTTATAACACGCTGGACCAACTGCGCGCCGCCAAGCCTGATTTAATTGTGGAACATCTTTCTGAACTGCGCGACATCCTGGAAAAAAACGAATTTCATTTGCACAAACCGGCAACTGCCGGGCCGGCGCCGTCCCAGGACATTCCCCTGGCCACCGTCGGTGGCCTGATCTTCAATTCCAAAAACGAAGTGCTGATGATTCGGACGCACAAATGGTCGAATCTCTGGGGCATTCCCGGCGGGAAAATCAAATACGGCGAAACTTCCGACGAGGCTTTGCGGCGTGAAATACTTGAGGAAACGGGCCTTGAAATCTCGGGCATCCAATTTGCCATCGTGCAGGATTGCATCCATTCGAAGGAATTTTACAAAGACGCGCACTTTGTGCTGCTCAATTACACCTGCTGTTGCGTTGCGAAAAATCCCCGGGTGAAATTAAATGAGGAAGGACGCGAATTTCGCTGGCTCAAGCTGGCGGACGCTAAAAAGCTCAAGCTCAATAAGCCGACGAAAATACTGATCGAGTCCGTATTGAAAAGCAAAAAGGCCTGATGCAATGAGGCCAGGCGGCTTTGCCGCGGCCCGCCACGAATGAAAATTACCATCACCGATCTGGAAGTCTGCTATCACGTCGGCGTCCCCGATGAAGAGCGCGCCCGGCCGCAACGCCTGCTGCTGACCATCGAAATGGAGTCCGACTTTTCAGCCGCCGCAAAAAGCGATTCCATCGCCGACACCGTCGATTATTTTGCCGTGTCCCAACGGCTCCTCAAATTCGGCGACGGCAAAAGCTGGAAACTCATCGAAAAACTTGCAAATGACATTTGCGGGATGATTTTATCTGAATTTCATCCGCAAAGCGTTTCGGTCGAAGTAAAAAAATTCGTGATTCCCGAAGCTCAACATGTCTCAGTTGCCATCACGCGGCGGGCTTAATTTTCCTTCGCCAGGCGCCGGGAGTGCCATGAGTGAACCTGAGTACTATGAGTGCTGAGGGTGACGAAAGCGGTGTTACCGCCACCGCATTCCACGACGCATGCGAGGCGTTGCCGTCGCGAGGTGTACGAGTGCGGCGGCAATTCCGCTGAGGCGATCGTGACTTCGCTCACCACCCGGCGCTCACCAATCAATCATTACGGCGACACCAGCACAAAGAAGGAATTGGTGGAGCCGGGCGTATTGGTATAGGCGAAGCTTCCATTGCTGCCAAAGGTGTTTGTGTAAATCGGTTTCCACAAGGGTAAAGCCGTGGCGATGTTAGTCGCCGTCAAAATCCGGTATTGCACGCCACTTGGACAGTTCATCCCGGTAAAAACCAATTTTCCACTGACGTCTGCGAAGTTAATTTTCGGCGTTGGCGAGGTCACAATAAAATTAGCGACCGTATAGCTGCCGGAACCGCCAGGCCCATAAACTGTCAGCGTAACGGTATAGCTGCCCGCCATTGTATAAATATTCGTTACGTTTCCGGCCGTGGTATTGGTGATGATCGTACCATTGCCGAAATTCCAGACCCAATTGGTGCCACTGCCGCTGGTGGAATCCGAAAAGACGACGGTGAGAGGGCCAAAACCATTCGTCACCGTTGCGGACACGGACGACACCGTTGGAGCAGTTACCGCCGCGGCTCTCGTGAATGTCAAAGTTCCGTTCGGATTCAGCGTGAAATAGCCCAAATAATCGCCGTTTCCGGATGTCGTGCTCGATATTGGATCCGTTGATCCGGTTGGAACGTTGGCGTAAAGATCGGACACCGTGGCCGAAGTAAAGCTATTCGGGGTGGTGTTCTCCACAGAATAGTCGATCGCCCCGCCTCCGAAATCACCAAATGAAGTAATTGATTGGTCGCCAATATAATCGCTGAGGTTATCGCCGCCGGATGCGTCAGCCGTTGGTTCCACAATCAGGCTCATATTATTGGCGGCATTGGTATTTCCTTGTTGTGAAACCAATGTCCCGGACAGGGCGTTGCCACCGGTACTGATGCCAATTACATGCCCTTCCAGGTTACCGGCAACGGAAGGAGAAATTCTCGCAATCGGGGAGGTCTGCACAGCTACATTGGTCCGCGCGAGCGTGTACCAACAAGTGTCCTTGGGCCAGCTTCCCACGGATGTTGTCAGGGATTTTCCCTGAAACGTTGCCGAAACCGACCATTGCAGGTTGCCCAGGCCATCCGGACACATATTCGTCGTAAGTTCATTCGTATAGAAACTAATATTCGTCGAGGCGCCCGCGGCGATCGACAGGAAGGTATTTATATTGCCCAAATAAACGACCAGTTCAGATTTTTCCTGGAACGTACCCGTCTTGCGAAATCCCGCATCCACATCTCCCCCAAGCGTTGCGGTAAAATCTTGCGCCGCCACAGCGGACGGCAATAATGCCGCCAACAAAAATGCGAATTTCGAGCCAAAACGGGCCATAGAAAAATGTTTCATATTACGGGGAAGTCTAGGGTACTGGCGGTTTCCCAACAACCTGCCAAAGGACATCAGCATCAGATTTTAAGACATCCGCTTAATCACCTTAATTTTAAGATGAATCGTGAGTTTATCCGCGGCTGTCAGGCGAGACATTGTTGCGTGTCACGAAAACGTAACTATCAATACGTTCCCCGGCGCCCGCCGGAAAAGCGGGTGGAATAAATGAAACATCCCAGACCCCCTTTCGTAACTTTAATGTCACTTGTCGGAACCGCGTTTGATTCGCTAAATTTTTTGACCCTATGAAGAGATGCAGTTTTATTAGCACGATTTCCGTTTTTGTTTTAGTGACTTTGACCGTGTCTGTTTCGGCAGAGGACGCCAATCCGGACGCTCATTTGGATTTGCCGTCTCTTCAAAAGCTGGCTGACACCGGCGACGCCAAGGCGGAGTGCGAACTGGCCATGCGTTACCAGCGAGGACAGGGCGTGCCCCAGGATTATGCCAAGGCGCTCACGATCATGCGCCAGTCGGCGGAGCAGGGGTACGTCCTTGCCGAAGCGCAATTGGGCTATTACTACGGGATGAGATTGGGCGGCCCACGAAACAAGGTTGAAGCGGTTAAATGGTACCAGGAAGCTGCTGAACAGGGTAATCCGACCGCCGAATACACATTGGGCTACATTTACTCGACCGGAAGCGGCACACCAAAAAACATGGACCTGGCCATGGAGTGGTATCGAAAGGCGGCTGACCAAAATATCGCGAAAGCGCAATTCGCCTTGGGAATGATTTACCTGTACGGCAAACACCCCGGTGACACCAATGTCGATTACGCTGAAGCGTACAAATGGTTCCGAAAAGCGGCCGACCAAGGCGATGCCAAAGCCATGAATAATGTGGGCATGATGTATGATTACGGCTATGGCAGGGCAAAAGATTGGAAGGAAGCCGCCCGCTGGTATCGCCAGGCCGCCGAACTGGGAGACGCCATGGCGCAGGGAAATTTGGGAACCCTCTATTTGGACGGCCGGGGCGTGAGTAATGACATGGTCCAGGCTTATGTCTGGTTCAAATTGGCGGCTGAAAAAGGAAACGGCACAGGAAAAATGTACGTCGCGGAATTCGAATCAAAACAATTGCTCAATCCTGGTCAAATGGCGAAAGCCGGTCAAATGGTCCGCGATTTTCACGGGACCCATCCCAGCTTGTAAGTTTGC
>DASYZW010000455.1:0-3389 GCA_035945915.1 Verrucomicrobiia bacterium
GGGATTGTCGCCCCGTGTTCCGCGAGCATGGGACTAATCTGGCCGTTATTCATTGGGTAGAAATGACCGCGCCGATCAAATTGCTCTCCACCTTCGCCCAGTCCAAACACCGGGGCGTCAGTGTGAAAGCTGACGGTTCCATTGGTGCCTGCATCCAGAACGAACTCCTGCACTAAGCGGCCATCCGCACGATATGCCGAGACGGTTAGTGGTTTTGCCTTGATGATGAATCGCATTTCGCCCACCTGAACGGCTCGTGAACCGGCGAGTTCACGGGCGCTAATTTTTTTCACGGTTGGAAAAGTGACAAAGGCGGCCGTGGGCGGAATTGGGCGCGGCTGTCCCTGGTCATCCAGCGGGGCAACGACCAGTTGCGCGGTCCGGTCGCTCACTTTGCTGAGTGACAGCTCGCAAGGCGCGCCGCACCATATAATGACGGAGTTGGTTTCCGCTTTGGCGTGAATCATCCCGGCCAACAACAAACAAATTCCCAATAGTGAGCGCGCTATTCGTTGCGGGCGGACTAAAGTTGCATAGCACCGCAGTTGAGACCAACAATCTTTCATCTGTGCGCTTATGTTCATTTTAGTTGATCGGATTTTAAAAACACATGCTGGAGATTGGTCCAATGATCAGCCGGTTTCGTTAAATGGGTAATGATGGATATTTCAAATCGGTTTTCGTTTCTACAAATGAGGTTTCAGGTCAATAATCTTAGTTTTTGAGCTTTGCCAACCCGATGGAATCTCGGACGTTAAACTTCATTCTCCAAGCCGCGATAACGAAAGTCATTGAACCGCACCCTGCCCTCCCCCGTCGCATACAGCGCGACGCGCAGGCCGGCGTAGCCGTTGAAGACGTTGTGATGGTAGCCGGAAACTTCATAGGCAAATTCGGATTGCGTCCACTGCTTACCATCACCGCTCCAAAACAACGTGATGACATTTTCACGATTGACCACCTTTAGATAGATTTCATCCGTCGGCTGTGACAGGCGTTCGCTGCGGCGATAGATGGAACCCATCGTCCAGATTTCATTCCGCGTGCCCAGCCCAATGCCCGCCAGCGCCTCCGGGCAATAATACAAGAGGACGCCCGCCTCGACGCCCGGCTGACGTTTGAGCCGCACCTGCGTTTCGTAACTGCGGTTGATCGGAATGACCGCGAGCAGGGAAATGTCACCGGGCAAAAGTCCTTTCGCGTGAAAAAAACTCCCCTGATAATAGCCTCGGTCATTTGCGGAATCGCCTTTAACAGCAGTCATTTCCAAGCCTTCACCCGTCAGGCGGCTTTTGCCCAGGTTCGCCCGTCCGATGACGGCCCACTGCAAACCAAGTTCCTGGCCTTTGAAATCATCGGAGAGCGCGAGGTCGCCGGATACGATTTCGCCACCCGCCGGTTTTTTGATCGGCTGGCCCGGATGATTGCCGGCGGCGACTTTGAACCAGCCTTCGTTAGTCCATTCCAGCGGTTGTAACAGTGTCTGGCGGCCCAGCGTCCGGAAATTATTTTCGTAGGCGTGATAAATCACCCACCAGTTGCCATCCGGGCCTTCGATCACCGGGCCGTGGCCCCGCGACCACCACGGTTCGGCGATGCTGTAAGTATGGACGATCGGATTGTCAGGCGAATTTTCCCACGGCCCCAAAACACTCTTGGAACGCGCCGCCGCCAGCATGTGGCTGGTGGGCGGGCCGGCGGTGCCACCTTCGGCCACACAGAGATAATAATAGCTGTTGCGATAAAAAAGTTTGGGTGCCTCCAGACAAAAGCCTTCGTTGGCCCAGTCTTGGGGATACTGCCAGCCGTCGTAAATTTTCTTCGGCTCGCCGGTCATTTTCAAACCGTCAGAGGAAAGTTCCACCAGCCAGCCTTGAGAAAAATAGAGATAATGCCGGCCCGTCGCACGATCCAAGATGTAGCCCGGATCAATCTGGCCACCGTAACCAATCGAAGCCGGCTCACTCCACGGCCCTTCAATCGCCGGCGCGGTGATGACCTGGCAGTCCTGCGGGCCATTGGCGATGAAGTAAATGAAATACCGGTCTTTGTATTTGACGATCTCCGGCACCGTGCACCCGGATTTTTTCAGCGCACGGCAGACCGGTTCCCAATTGACCAGATCACGCGAATGCCAGATGAGAATGCCCGGCGTCAGGCCGCCGCACATGGAGTGCGACATATAATAATCCTTGCCGTCCTTGAGCACGGCTGGATCACTGTAATCGCCGGCCAGAATCGGGTTCAAGTAATAACCGTTGCCAAGATCGGCGGTTTTCCCAGCGATGCCGTCCCGCTGCGCGGGCGTCAGCTTTTTCGGCTTGGGGGCGAAGGTAGATGAGTCGGCAACCGCACTCTCTCCTGCCTGCATGTTCCATGGCAGAGTGGCCGCAGCCAGCAATGTTCCTCCCAGTTTAAGCGCACAACGGCGTGAAACCGTCAGTCTTGGCTTATACTCCTCGTTTTTTTGCTCCGTTTTCATACTTCGAGACCTCTGAAAAACTGGTTTGAACATGCTGTGATAACGAAAGTCTGAAAGACATGCAAACGACGACCAATCTTCAACTTGGACTTTTGGACAGCTTCATGCCATCGGCTCCGGCCAACGATTTCCTGCAAACCCTCGACACGGCGCTGGACTGGAAACCGATTGAGCGGACGTTGCAGGCCATGTATCCGGCGACCACCGGACGCCCGCCGTGTGCCCCGTTGGTGCTCTTCAAGATGAGCCTGCTTTAGCACTGCTATGGTTTGTCCGATCCGCAATGTGAAGAACTGGTCGGCGACCGCCTGAGCTGGCGGCGTTTCGTGGGTCTGGGGTTGCAGGACGCGGTGCCCGATGAAACGACGCTGGTGAATTTCCGCAAGCGGCTGCGTCAGCATGGGCAGCACGAAAAGCTGCTGGCTTTGGTCAACCGTCAATTGCAGGCCAAGGGGTTGATTTTGAAGACCTGCACGTTGGTGGACGCGACACTGTTGCAAGCGGCGCGGCGCGCTCCGGCCAAGGAAGATAAAACCGTCGGGGATAACGACGCGGGCGACACCGTCAAGCAGGGCCAAGCCCATTATGGTTACAAGGCGCATGTGGCGGTGGATGAAACGCACACGCTGATTCGCGCCGTCACGTCGAGGGCGGCCAACGTGCATGACAGCCGGGAATTTGAAACGGTGGTCAAGGGCGACGAGGAAATGGTGATGGCTGACAAGGCGTATTGGAGCCGGGAACGGAGCGAATGGTGCGGAAAGCACGGTGTGGCCAACGGCATCCTGCGCAAGGCTATGCGCGGGGAAAAGCTCAAGGATTCGGACGTGCGCCTGAACCGGCTGTTCAGTTCGATTCGGTGCAAGATTGAAAAGGTGTTCGGTTGGTGGAAACGAAGCGCGGGTTA
>DASYZW010000456.1:0-2590 GCA_035945915.1 Verrucomicrobiia bacterium
GTTGACCGCGACTGCCGAGTCCGGCTTTCCCTTTTCGCCTGGAGGCTTGACGCGCTCCGAGGACCACGCTTTTTTGATCATTTCCGTCGAGAACGACGAATCTTGTTTCCCGGAAGCGGCAGGAATTGGCGATTGAACCGGTGCCTTGGGAGCATTTGGTTCCGGTTTCGGAGCCACCGGAAGAGGCGCCACGGGCGCGGCGGGCTTCGGACTCGCCTGAGCGCCACGCGTAGCCGCCTGCGGGGTTTCTTTGGGCGCGTTCTGAAGAGCCGATCCGTTCGGCTGGAGCAAGCGCATCGTGACCTTCAGAACCAATTCCAGGGGCGAAACCGGCTTGGGAATTAAATCGTTGCCACCGCTAAGAATGCCCTGGGCCCGGTTTTGGAAATCTGCGTTGGCCGTTATGAATATGACCGGAATTTCCTTATATTGCGGCATCGAGCGCAGGCTTTTGCACAATTCAAAGCCGTTTACCCCAGGCATGTTGATGTCGAGCATCACGATGTCAAATTGCGAGGCCGTGGCCATCGAAAGCACTTTTGTGGAATCTTCAATCGCCACCGGCTCAAAGTGCGCGCGCTTCAGCGCCGCGACAATCGCCAGGTTGCACACCGGATCGTCATCCACCACAAGTATTTTTGCCCGCGGAACCACCTCCCGCACGCCTCCATCTTTGGCCTGGCACAAGCGTTCGAGACAATCCACGGCCTGGGCGAAAGTCTGAGAAATCGACGGCGTCGCCCTCGACGGCTTGAACAGCACATCAAAGAGCAAAGCCTCAAAAGCATTGGCCACCAGCGCAACCGGGACGCATCCGGACAATCCGGCCCGGGTCGCAAAGAAACGGACCTGTTGATACAAATGCCCCAACGGTTCGGAAGCGGCCGGCGTCGCACCCGCCTTTACGTAAGCCCGGCAATAATCGCGGATGCGCGAAATATCGTTTGGCGCCTTTTTAATGAATTCTTCACGCGTCTCCTTGAGCTTCAACTCATCGGCCAGCGCCTTTTCGGCGGCGTCGGCAAATTCTTCAATCGTTTTGTCGTCGTTAACTGGAGACGTGCTCAGGTCAAATGCTGAGCGAAATCCAAGCAGGTCCCGAACAGTCTCCACCAGCCGGGCGGGTGTGCATTCGGTTTTTAAGAGGCCTCTCGTCGCGCCCGATTCCATCGCCCTTTGCGACATCTCGGTCATATAGGCATTGGAAATGACCAGCACCGGCGCTCCCTTCAAGCGATCGTTGGCACGGATCTGTTTCACCGCCTCTTCGCCTTTCATCTTGGGCAGACTCAAATCCAGCACCACCAGGTCTGCCTGGGCGTTGGAAAGGTCGCTGAAGGCGCCCTCGCCCTCACCGCCCAGCGAAACCACAAACCCTTCGCTTTGCAGTCGGTTCTGGTAGAGCGACTTCGCGACCGGTTCGTCTTCGACTAATAGTATCTTTTTAGCGGCTCCGTTCATGCTTGCCTTCCGGAAGAATTCTAATTGCCCGGAACACGCACCCAATACAGCATAAATAAGGCCAAACACGTGATTTCGCAAAACATCAATGAGAAGCGTCACTAATCGCTTCGCCAGAACGCATTGCGTCTAAAAACTGGAATTTTAAACCACGGCGGGAACTGACTGGCCAGGTCGAAACGGGCCCCCACTGTCCGTTTGTTAAGCAAAAGATGGGCACGGACCATCGAAATTTGAACCGCAGCAGTTAGCATGGCGGCCCTTCCGTTGTCGCGTATTAGCGTGTTACGGCAACTCTTCAGCCCGGCGGCCATTGCATGCGCCGGCCACCCAGGATATGAACGTGCAGATGTGGGACCGTTTCCCCGCCATTCGGGCCATTGTTGATCACCAAACGAAAACCGTCCCGGGAAAGTCCGGCCTTTTGGGCAATTTCAGACGCTTTGAACAGCAAATGGGACAGTATCTTGCCATCCTCAGGCGTGGCTTCGGCAATCCGGGGAATGGCCTTTTTCGGAAAAATCAAAAGATGCGTGGGCGCTTGCGGGTTGATGTCCTTAATGCCCATGACCCATTCGTCCTCATAAATGATCGTGGCCGGAATCTCTCGCGCGACAATTTTCTCAAATAATGTCCTGCTCATGGCCGCTTATTCCACCACCAATGGGCAATCGCACGACTCTGCGGTCATGCATTGACGCAAATACTCGACGATTTGCTCCCGCAATTGGTCGCAACGCGCGCTCCATCGCCGCGCCTGCGTTAAACGCTTGACGCAACCGCGCAACCCCCGAAATCGTAACACTCGCGGCGATTGCCGGAGCTGAAAACGCAATTCATCCCGCAGGCGTGGGAAAAAGAACAGCTCAAGGCTCACGCCTGATTCACGAGCCAGAAGGTTTAAATCCGATTCCAAAATCTCCCGTTCACGCTCGCCGGAATACAGCGTCAATCCAAGATTGCGCAAAACCCGTTCCAGTGCGCTGGCAAATTCGCCCACTGTGACCGTCTCCCGCTCGAGATCGTGTTTGAAATAATGAAAAACCGAGGCGGCGGCATGACGCAGCGTTTCGGGGTCAATCCGGGATTCAGGACTTCCAATGATCTCCACGCAAATGGTCTCCGTCGA
>DASYZW010000457.1:0-2567 GCA_035945915.1 Verrucomicrobiia bacterium
TTTTGCCGGCCAACTGGTGTTTGACGATGAAAATCGAATCGGCCGCTGGCTCCATAACCATACTGTGTTTGAGCTGCAACGGCGTCTTTACCAAAGCAGTCGCGTGATGCTCGTTTTGCCGATTAAGGTGTGAACGCCTAGGCAGCTTGGCAAACGCAAGGCTGTTTTTGCTTTTTCGATTGCGAACTGACCGCAGAGGTGCGTTGCGCAGATGAATCATAGATTTTCAGGATTGATTAGTGAACCACTGCCGCCACATTCTGACCCAATTCAGGGAGGCCGCGGCATTCGCTGTTCGCATTTGGACATTGTTGTCCTTGAAGCGCGCTGGCGAAACGTTTGCCGCCCCTGATATCGTCTCGATAGCGGGCTGATTTGCTATAATTCGATTCGCGGTTAAATTCAAAGCGAAGCGGCGGGCGACAGCAGAGGAATCCCCGCCTTCCGTAACCCATTCGAAATTCGAATTGAGCAATGCGACACTTTAAACGGCGCATGAAGCGACTGGCCGCGGGAGCTGCGGTTGGAATCGCCGCATCCCCGGCGATGGGCCAGTTATTGGGCCATGAACTTTTTCCATCGAATAGCCCCTGGAACCAAAACATCAGCAATGCCCCGGTGGCAACGAACTCGGCGAGTATTATTGCCGCCATTGGAGGCGCAACGAAAATCCATCCTGATTGGGGAACCGACAGCCCCTCGAACGGGACCAGCCCGTTGTACGGAATTCCGTACAACATCGTCCACGGCAACAGCACCGCAAAGATCAGCGTTATCATCGATAATTATCCCGGGGAAAGCGATATCGTCCCGGCGCCGATTCCAACGAACGCCGTTATTGAAGGTGATTTGCAGGACGGTCCAAACGCGCTTGGGCCCGGCTACAACACCGGCCAGCGCGGTGATTCTCACCTGATCGTTTGGGACGAGGATAATAATATCGGATACGAGTTTTACGGCGCGGCGCGGCCGTCAGACACAAATTTGCTTGATGAAACTCCCCACACTGATGGCAAGTGGCACGCCGCCCAGGAAACGCTCTGGAATTTTAACACGAATGATTTTCGGCCGCTTGGCTACACGTCCGCCGATGCCGCGGGCCTCTCCATCCTGGCGGGCCTTGTGCGCCCGGATGAGGGACTGCCAGTGTCGCAAGGTGGCCAGGGCGGAATTTATCATGCCCTGCGGATGACGCTGCCGAGCGGCATTGTGAGCGACCAGTATATTTATCCCGCCGCGCATATCGTAACCGCTTCAGGGCGCCTGCCCTTCGGCTCACGATTGCGGTTGAAGAACAATATGACCATCAATTCGCTCATTTCCACCATGGGGCCTGAGTCGCAGATCGTGGCCCACGCGATGCAACAATACGGGTTGATCCTCGCGGATATCGGGAGCTCGATGTATGTGACCGGCGCTTCCGCCGCGCAAAATGCGACTAACGGCGTCAGCCTGGTCTGGAATATGAATGACATTCTGGGCGGCCTCGAGCAACTCGCCGCCAGCAACTTCGACGTGGTGAATCTCGCCCCCGCCGTCACCAATCTCAGCCAAAATTCCGGCGCCGCTGGAACCGCGGTGATCATCGAAGGATATAACTTTTCCGGAGCGGCGGGACACCTTTCCGTATCATTCGGCAGCACGGTGGCGCCGTCGCCCAACATCCTGAGCGATTCCCAATTATCCGTGATTGTCCCTGCTGGCGCCGGTACACAGAATGTGACTGTTCAATCCGGACTTTATGACCCGGACACGTACGACGGCCCGGGCGCCAACGTGAACGAGCCGATTTTCGGTTACGGAATTTCGGCGACAAACCCTGCGGACAGATTTACTTATCTTGCAGTCCCGAAAATCCTTCAGGTTTTCGCAAAGGGCGGAAATTTAGTTATGAGCGGGACAAACAACAGCGGATCCGGCGGCGCCTATCAGGTCCTGGCCTCGCCGAACCTTCTGCTGCCTTTGACAAATTGGTCGGTGTTGACAAGCAACAACTTTACCAGCATGGGGAATTTCACTTTCACGAACATCCTGTCTTCAACCAACACCGGGCTGTTTTACATACTGCGCGTGCCATAACAGCTCCTCGCCTTTTAGTACTGGGGCCGCTTAATTTATTCGAGTTGGCCATGCCAAATTTCAGTCAGGTTTTTCGTCCATACTCAATTCTGAAATGCAAAAGGACAAAGTCCTCGGCAAACGGCCTTCCGCGCACAGTCCCGTCCCCGCCTGTGCTTCCCATCACTATCGTCCCAACCACCCGCCATCAATGTTGATGATCGCGCCGTTGAGATAATCTGAATCCGATGACGCCAGGAAAAGGCAGCCGCCGGCGATGTCCTCAGGTTTCCCCCAGCGATTTTCCGGGATACGGTCCAGGATGGCCTGGTTCCGTTTGGCGTCTTCCCGAAGAGCGCGCGTGTTTTCCGTGGCAATGTAGCCGGGGGCGATGGCGTTGACGTTGACGCGTTCTTTTGCCCATTCATTGGCAAGCGCCTTGGTAACTCCGGCGATACCGTGTTTGCTCGCCGTGTAAGCGGGGACCAGAATCCCGCCCTGAAACGAAA
>DASYZW010000458.1:0-3168 GCA_035945915.1 Verrucomicrobiia bacterium
AAGCGTTTGGCATATATAACGCCCAAAACGTCAGGCTGGTAGACTCAAAAATTATCACACCGGCGGGTGTTGACCCCTGGTCGGTGACGAACGCCCGGGTCAAAATCATCACCGAATGAAAATCGTCGTTCCGGCAAAGGCTATTGTGCTCACCTTTCCAATTTCTCTTGAAATTCGGCGGCCATCCGGGCCGCCCGTTTTCATTTTAATTGGGGTCTGACAATTCCGGATTAGATAGCCCCGTGCCTTCCACGTGGGACTCAGTAAGAAGCGGTCCCAGGTAGTTGGTCACTTTAATTCCAGTGAGCGTAACATTCTTCATGTTGGCCATGTTCAAAGCGTGCTCGCAGTTGCCTTGGACATCCGCGAGCGAAAAGCCGTCAATCGGCCTTTGAGGAGGAATTTCCTGGGCACGCAAAAGATAATGAACATTGTCCACGCGGATATGTTCGAAATGGATGTTGCTGACTTGGGTCCATTGATCAGGGTCTCCCACGACGGGGTCGCTTGCCTGGATGCCTTTATCGAGCAATTCGATGCCGAGAAAAGTCGGCGAATCACGAATCGTCAGATTTTTTCCCGTAAAGTTTTTTATATATCCGCCGCGGCCGTCGCGGCTTTTCAAAAAGATTCCGTTTTGGTGACCCGAAAGGATGCAATCCTCGATAACCGTATTTGAAATGCCGCCGGAGAGTTCGGTGCCAATTCCCACCGCGGCGAAAATACTGCTAACCAGTGTGCAATCCTTGATGGTTACATTTTGAGTGGGCCGATCCATCCGCGCTGCCGACTGGCCCCGGCCGGATTTAAGAGAAATGGCATCATCCCCGGTATGGATGTCGCAATGTTCAATGACGACGTCCTGGCAGGAATCAATGTCGATCCCGTCGCCATTGAGGCCGACTGAGCGAATTTTCAGATTTTTGATCGTGAGATTCTGGCAGAGCAGGGGATGAATCGACCAAAGTCGTTCGTACTGCGTCGTAAAACCCTCGAGCGTAACATTCGTGCAGTCGCAGGTCTCAATCAATACCGGTCCGCGCGGGCTCCGGAGCCGGCTAATGGTCAAGGGGGGCCCGGTAATCGAGCCGTCGCCAGTTATGGCAATGTCATGGTCATTGTTGGCAAAGATCAAGGCTCGATGTCCGGGCACGAATTCGCCCTCAAACCGAACCCGGGAAAGCGGATAATCCGAAATATCCGGACTGGCAATCAGCTCGGCGCCGTGTTCGAGACGTATGGTCGTGTTATTTCCCATGACGACGCTGCCGATTAAATAGTGTCCGTCCGGCACAATAACTGTGCCTCCTCCGCCAGCGGCGCAGGCATCAAGCGTTTTTTGAAACGCTATCGTGTCGTTCGCAGTTCCATTTCCGGTCGCGCCAAAGGTGCGAATATCGAATTCCTTCGCTTCTGCCATGCTACTGGATAAACCCGTGACAAGGGCCAAAACCAGCGAAGGGATAAAAAGGCATAACCGGTTCATACTGCTAGTTTCGCCGTGGGCCAATTTGTTGTCTATCGCCACAACGGGTGATATTTGTCGTTTCGTTGGGGATGTCGGTTTGGCGGGCGGCCGCCGAGGTAATCCGGTCGTGTGCGCGAGAGAGGGTGGCGAGTCGCGCGTAATGTTTGCGATGGATCACCGGCCCATTGATACCTGCAATGGTTGGTCGCGCCGTTCCGCGAGTCGTTTCATTTCGGCAGGCCAGTGCGTTTTCAAGATTGGTGGCGGCGTGGCCGGAAGCGTGGCTGCGTCCAGGATGTCGTAGGTCCGTGTCTCTCCGGGAGCCAGATCAACTTGAAAGAGTAATTTTTCTTCTTTCCCGTCGGGCCAATATGTCTGTGAGTCCAAAATTCTGGAGGATGTCCCATCCATTACCGCAATCTGTTTTGCCGACTTTGACAACCTTTGCAATCTGGCGTCGGCCTCGGGCCCGCTAATTGAGATTTCAACTGTTTCCCAACGACGATAAATATTTGCCGGATTCGTAACGTTTACAACGACGGGCTTTGTTCTTTCCAGGACTGCCATTCTTTCTACTTCGCTTCCTGCCAGCAAAAAGACACCGCAGCCATAAGGTGCGGTTGAGTCTTCAGGAAATTGCACGGGTTCAGTTCCATGTGGTTGCACGTGTGTGACCCGGCCCGCGGCATCGACGCAATTCTCCAACGATGCCCAGGCTTTGCGGACAGCCGGTTCATATGCCTGCCGGTCGAGCAAGCCTTGATTGACGCCCCAGGCCAGGCCATAGGTAAAAAGGGCGGACCCGCTGGCTTCGGGGGTAGTGTAATCCTTGCTGTCCCGCAGGCTGGCCCGCCAACTCCCATCCGGCTGTTGGCAAACGAGAATAGTTCCGGCCATTTGACTGAACAATTGCTCGAATCGTGCATGGTCAGGATGATTCTGCGGCAGGACTTCGAGGATGCGAACAATGCCGGCGAAGACCCAGCCATTTCCGCGGCTCCAAAAGATTTTCGCTCCATTTGTCTCACGCCGGTTAAAGTAGGTGCTGTCGCGAAAAAACAAATGTTCGTCCGTGTCGTAGAGATAATCCGCCGTCCGCCAGAAATTGCTGACGGCGTAATCCAGATAACGTTCGTCCCCGGTCGCGGCGTAGAGCCGCATCCAGGCGGGAGGCGCTATAAAAAGCGCGTCGCACCATGACCATGTTTGCTGCGGTTTACCCGGAATTGTTTCGAGACTCCCGTTCTCGGGCGGATTGGCGAGAATGAAATCCATTTTGGCGCGCATTGGTTCGATCATTTCGTTTTCGCGATATAATAAATACAGTTCCGCCCATGCCTGGCCGATGCATTGGTCGTCGGCGTGATATTTTCGACCCTGGTATGACGGTAATTGCCAGTGATTGGCATCACCCTTGGCCAGCAAGGCCGCGCGATATTTCGGGTCGCCGGAAATGCCGGCCAGGGCCATCGTTCCGATGTCGCCTACGGCGCAAATCCAGCCTGTCGGGCGTTCCAACACCGGATGCGCAAGTTGCCAGTCCGCGACGCGCTGCATTTCATTCAAAATCGTCGAAGAGGGCAAAGCGTCAGCCGCGCCCTGGGCGGCCCCGTCACAGATGAAGAACGCGAAGCCGATAATTGGGACAAGCGAAGAGATGAGGCGGAAACAATCCAATTTCATTGAAACTCCCCATTCAT
>DASYZW010000459.1:0-4010 GCA_035945915.1 Verrucomicrobiia bacterium
TCACAGCGGTCCGGCAGGTTCGCGCTACCGGTTTGGCGGGGCGTCTAAAACCATTCCCGGCGGCCGTCCACGTACGTGCGGACGAATTCGTCGTCCGATTTGCACAGGTAGATGATGCCTTCAATGATGCCGAGGATGTGGAGAATCGGCCAGAGAAGACCGCACGTCAGGAGGCTGATCAGCAGCATAATCAGGCCCGCGCCGGTGTAACCCAAAATGAATTTATGGATGCCCAGGCCGCCGAGCAAAATCGCGCATACGCCCGCGGGAATTTTGTTTGAGGCGCGGGAATTGCAACCCGGGCCGGATACTGGAGGCGGCGACAGGCTGAATTCGGGCGCGAATTCGGGAAATGAAATCAGCGGTTTCCACTCCCCGGACCCGTCGCTTTGGGCCAGCGTGTGGGCGTTGAGCCGTTGTTCCCAAATCCAGCGCCGGATTTGATCGGGGCTGAGCGGCCCGTATTGCCGTCCGTCTATTCCTATGATTTTGTACATAATCTCTTATGGCTTGCCGGTTTTTCGCCGGGATCTCGCGCTTACTTCCGAACCGCATTCTTATACTCATACTACGGAATTACCCGCCGAGGGTTGCACGAAATCTGCGCCAAAATCTTTAACCCGGATGGAACAAATAAAACACAAAAACGCCGCCAATGACGCGAATTGACTCGAAACAAATAATTCATTCACCATTATGTTAATATTGTTAGCGGGGGCAGGAGGTATCGAATATGGTCCTTGCCGATGGATTGGGAATTTGCAGCCAAGCCGCGCCGCGCCGTCTCTTAAAAACGCAATTGCCTTGAACCGGGCGTCCGAATCATTATCCTCGATGAACGCGACAACGTCGCGATATTATGAATAGACGCGCGCATTTTCTGGCTGCCCTGGCGGCTTTACTTGTCCTAACCGGCTGCAATAAACCGGGGTCCAATTCCGCGGGCGGTGGGGCGGCAGAGGACGTGATTAAAGTCGGTGAATACGCTTCGCTTACCGGCAAAGAAGCCGCCTTTGGGCAATCGTCGCATAACGGCACCGCCTTGGCCGTGGACGACCTGAATGCGGCGGGCGGGGTCCTCGGAAAGAAGGTTCGACTCATTACCGAAGACGATCAATCGCAGGCCGGTCAGCCCTCTATTGATGTGCGCAAATTGATCACGGACGACGGAGTCGTGGCAGTCCTGGGCGAGGTCGCCTCCTCGCGTTCGCTGGAAGCGGCGCCGATCTGCCAACAATATCAGATTCCCATGATTTCCCCGTCATCCACCAATCCCAAGGTCACTGAAACGGGCGATTACATTTTTCGCGTCTGTTTTATCGATCCCTTCCAAGGGACCGTCATGGCGAATTTCGCGACGAAAACATTGAAGTTGAAAACCGCCGCCGTTCTGACCGATGTCACCAGTGACTACAGCATGGGCCTGGCGAAGTTTTTTAAGGACAGTTTCGCCGCCAATGGCGGGAAGATTGTCGCGGACGAGAAATACAACGGTGGTGACAAGGATTTCAGCGCCCAGCTAACGACTATAAAAGCCGCCAATCCTGACGGCATTTTTATTCCCGGTTATTACACCGAGGTAGGGCTGATCGCGATACAGGCCCGGCAACTGGGCCTGAATATACCGTTATTCGGCGGAGACGGATGGGAATCTTCTTCGCTGGTGTCGATTGGCGGGGAGGCCCTGGAAAACACGTATTTTTCAACCCATTTTACTCCCCAGGATACGACCCCTGTTGTGCAGGATTTTGTGAAGAAATATCAGGCGAAGTACAATGCCACGCCCGATGCTATGGCGGCGTTGGGATATGATTCACTCATGATTCTCGCCGATGCCATCAAACGTGCCGGCGCCACAACCGGCCCCGCCGTTCGCGATGCGCTCGCGGCCACCAGGGATTTCCCCGGCATTACGGGACGGATCACCATTGATAAAGACCGCAATGCGTCCAAACCCGCCGTGATTTTGGAAGTCAAAAACGGCGAATATCACTACGTGGAAACCATCGCACCCTGACGGGTCCTTGATCCTCGCGTTTAACAAGCCGTTTGGCGTGCTGTCCCAGTTCACGAGTGACGGCTCCCGAAATCGTCCGCTCGCGGACTTCGGCTTTCCGAAAGATGTCTGGCCCGTGGGACGGCTCGATGCGGATTCCGAGGGGCTACTCCTTTTGAGTGATGAGCCGGACTTGAATCAAAAACTTCTCCATCCCGTTCGCGCCCACCAGCGGGAATATTGGGCGCAGGTCGAGCGAATTCCATCGCCGGAGAAAATGAAGGACCTGGAACGTGGCGTTCTGATCCAGGGCCGCAGAACGCTGCCGTGCAAGGCGTGGATGCTGGAGCCGCAACCCGTCCCGGCCGATGACCATCGCCGTCCAAATTTGTCTGTGCGTCCGGCAGTGATTCCGCCTCGCGAGCCACCCATTCGATTTCGAAAGAGCGTCCCCGAATGTTGGATCGCGCTCGAATTGGTCGAAGGCAAAAACCGGCAGGTCCGCAAAATGACCGCTGCGATTGGCCATCCGACCTTGCGTCTGATTCGCGTTAGGATTGGAAATTTTTGGATTGGGGGTCTGGCTATGGGGGAGTGGAAAATCCTGTCCTGCGGTGAGTATGAGCAAGTGCTCGGAGCGAGTCTCTAAAACCGGACGGATACTGGAGCGGTGGCTTAAAGAGGCGACGATCCTTTTTCCTTTCTCCGTTTTCATTGGGCGTGTAAGTTAAGGCGATGACGAATGTCGCTGACATTGCGGCCTTGAGCCTGGACGACCTCAGGGTTCGCGCGCCGATGCCGCGCGACCGGTTTGAACCGCTTGCGCGCGAAATCCTGGCGCTCAAAAAACAGCTTAACGCCGTCATCCTCGCTCACAACTATCAGACACCTGAAATTCAGGACGTGGCCGACTACGTGGGTGATTCCCTGGGTCTCTCGCAGGAGGCCGCCAAAACGAGCGCCGATGTGATTGTTTTTGCGGGCGTTCATTTCATGGCTGAAACGGCAAAAATTTTAAACCCGGACAAAATTGTTGTATTGCCTGATAAAGACGCCGGCTGCTCCCTTGAGGAGAGTTGTCCGGCGCCCAAACTGGCGCAATTGCAGGCGACAAACCCTAATTTCTGGACGATCGCATATATCAATTGCAGCGCCGCGGTCAAGGCGCTGTGCGATGTCATTTGCACGAGTGGGAACGCTGAAAAAATAGTCCGCGCCGCGCCCCAGGACCGCGACTTGCTGTTCGTTCCCGATGAAAATCTCGGCCAATGGGTGATGGAACAAACGGGACGGCCGATGACGTTATGGAAAGGCAATTGCTACGCGCATGTCGAATATCGCCGTGATATAATCCTGGCTTTGAAATCACAATTTCCTGACGCGAAAGTGGTGGTCCATCCGGAAAGCCTGCGCGAGGTGCGGGAGCTGGCTGACGCGGTGGCGTCCACGGAGAAGATGATCACCTATTGCAAATCCGATCCGGCCCGGCGTTTCATCGTCGTGACAGAGTCCGGAATCATTCATCGGATGCGTAAAGAGTGTCCCGGCAAGGAGTTTGTTTGCACTCCCACGTTTGAGGTGATGCGGTTGCCGTCGGATAACTGCCGTTGCAGCGAATGCAAATACATGAAGATGAACACGTTGGATAAGGTGCGGGATTGCATGAAAAACCTTGCTCCGCGGATCGAATTGCCGGGGGAAATTTTGGAGCGGGCGCGTTTGCCAATCGAGCGAATGCTCGAAATCTCGGCGGCGAAGCTCGAGAACGCCGGTTGAGCGACGCCTAAGCTCCTTCCTAAACGAAATCTTATTCACATATTCGTGAATTTTCTTTTCTTTTAAATCCACTGATTTATATTTTTTTCTCCAGTGGAATGAACAAAACGCTCCTGAAACTTTTGGCTTTTGCGATGATTTTTTGGGGTTATCGCGCCCTGGCGGACGGTACGAACGATATGCCGTCGCAATCCAATACCGACGCTGTAAATGCATTTCTGCAGATCCAGGCGCAACT
>DASYZW010000460.1:0-1965 GCA_035945915.1 Verrucomicrobiia bacterium
GTCCGCTGATTTCGATAACGTCGCTAAATCCGCCGGCGATATCTGGAATTCCTTGCTCAATAAAATTCAGGTCACCGGAGGAACACTGGACGAGCTTACGACATTCTATTCGATATTTTATCACGCCTTGATTTCACCCAATATTGTTTCCGACGCCAACGGTCAGTACACCGGGTACGATGCCCGGGTTCACACTGCGTCAGATGGCCGCGCTCAATACGGAATGTATTCAGGCTGGGACATTTATCGTAGCGAGGCCCAACTCATTGCGATGCTTGCACCGAGGGAGGCTTCGGACATGGCGCAATCCCTTTTGGTGGATTATCAGCAAGGCGGCACATTCCCGCGATGGGGAGTTTTGACCGAAGACAGCGGAGTCATGATGGGTGACCCCGCGGCGGCAATCATCGCCGATTTTTACGCGTTTGGCGGGACCCATTTTGACGCTCAGGCCGCGCTGGCTGGCCTCGTCAATGCCGCGACCAACCCTGCGGTCGTGGCGGCGAGGCCTCGAACCCACGAGCGTGATGCGCTGGATGATTACCTCCATTTGGGCTATGTGCCCGAACATCAAACCGGGGGGTACGGCAATGTTTCAATGACGCTCGAATATGCTTCGGCCGATTTTGCTCTCTCACAATTCGCGGCTGCGCTCGGTGACCGGGCTGATAGCGCGATGCTTTTGCGTCATGCTCAAAATTGGCGAAATACTTATAATCCCAATACCGGTTACGACCAAATGCGCCGCCGAGACGGTTCCTGGGCGCCTGGTTTTACTGACCGCCGCAACCGTTACGACAACGATACGGCTTATGTAGAAGGGTCGGCATCGCAATATCGTTGGATGGTTCCATTCGATCTCAAAGACCTGGCCAAGTTACTTGGGGGCCAGCGTGAAGCGGTGAAGCAATTGGATATCTTCCATACAAAACTGAATGATGGCGCCAATTCCATGTATGCCAACCTGGGAAATGAGCCGTGCCTTGAAACGCCCTGGATTTACGATTTCTGGGGCGCGCCTTACCGGACCCAGGCCGTGGTTCGTCGCGCAATGAACGAACTCTATTCTGCCGCGCCGAACGGTTATCCGGGCAATGACGATTTGGGCGCAATGTCCTCCTGGTACGTATTCGGCGCGTTGGGCATGTCCCCGGAATTGCCGGGGTCAGACATCCTTGTGCTGGGCAGCCCCTTATTTCCCCGCGCGGTTGTGCATTTGCAAACGGGCGACATTTCGATTTCCGCAAACGGTGCGTCAAAAGACTCGCCTTACGTACAAAGTCTCAGGGTAAATGGCAGAAAATGGAACGAACCGTGGCTTCGATATCCGCAGATTTGCCATAACGGAACATTCGCCTATGAATTGGGCGTTACGCCAAATACGCGCTGGGGTACTCGCGCTTCAGAAGCGCCGCCATCGTACGGCAAATAAAAATCAAAAATTTTCGTAACATTAACAAACCAACTTGTTCACCGCCATGAACCGTTGCGTCATGAATCGGTGAACAAGATTTCCTTCAAATGCGTAATCTCGTTGGCGTTATTGTGCAAAACCGGATTTTAACATTTGCCCCTTATCGGGAAATTGGTGAATAAGCTGTTCATATCAATTTATTGTAGGAATGGAAAAAATTGATATGATGTTCACAGTTCATTGAAAGAACGAAGCGGGCAGTAGCAGTTGAAAGATTGAAATTGTTCGTTTCCAGGATAATCCCGGGTGACCGGGGAAAGGTCGGGCCAGGTTGATTGGTCAGGCTCCTCTTGAACCAGCCGAAAGGAGGGTGGCGGAGGCAAAATTCACCGGTTCTTCTGGCGTGTTCGCGCGCGCCAAATGCGAATGAGGAATCGGCGGCGAGGAGCGATTAGAAACCGTTCCAAGTTGAGTCAAGGTAGTTCAGGCACGTTTCGAGCCTGAGCGAGTCGCAGTTGCCAGATAGGCTATGGTTGCTACTGCGTATCAAC
>DASYZW010000461.1:0-4235 GCA_035945915.1 Verrucomicrobiia bacterium
TGCCGGAAATGGACGGTTACGAAGCGGCGCAAAAAATTCGAGAAATGGAGCGCGAACAAGGACTGCCGCGCAGTTTTATCGTCGCTTTGACCGCGTGCGCGATGGAAGGAGATCGCGAACTGTGCCTGGCTGCCGGAATGGACGAGTACATCTCCAAACCCGTAAAAGAGGGGGAACTAAGAGCGGCGTTGGGACGGGCGGCGGCCGTGACGCAAAACCCTCTTTCTGCCTCAAGTGGCGCCTGCGGAAAAATCTAAAGAACTAATTCGGAGTATGAACCTAAACCATCGCATTTTGATCATAGATGACAACCGGGCAATCCACGACGATTTCCGAAAAATTTTAGGGGGCGTGGATTCAAACGATGACGGCCTGGGAAAGCTGGAAGAGACGATGTTTCGAGATGTGCACAAAGGGAGTCAAAATAAAAACTTTGAAACGGATTATGTCTTACAGGGCCAGGACGGCTTGAAATTCGTTGAGCAGGCGTTGGCCGCCGGCCGTCCTTATGCCATGGCGTTTGTCGATGTGCGGATGCCCCCGGGCTGGGACGGCATTGAAACCACCGCCCGGATCTGGGAAAAGGATCCCGACGTTCAAATTGTGATTTGCAGCGCCTATTCGGACTATTCCTGGGAAGAAATGATGGCCCATTTGGGCGTTTCCGATCGGCTCGTTATTCTCAAGAAACCGTTCGACAACATCGAAGTGATTCAACTGGCCCATGCGCTGACCGCAAAGTGGAATTTGCGGCAAATGGCGCGGATCGAAATGCAACAACTGGAATCGATGGTGGCCGCGCGGACTCGTGACCTGCAAACGACCAATGAGCAACTTAAGCAGGAAATGGCCGAGCGATCTCGCGCGGAGGAAAGTTTACGGCAAGCGCAAAAAATGGAAGCCCTGGGCCAACTCGCAGGCGGAGTGGCCCATGATTTCAACAATTTGCTCACGGTCATCCAGGGGTACGCCGAGTGTCTGCTGGCCGAATCCGGGCAATCAGCGGACACCCTCAAGGGCCTTCAAGGAATCCGTCAGGCGGCGGAACGGGCCGGTCGGCTGACATCCCAAATGCTGACGTTCAGCCGCAAGAAGCCAATCCAGCGACAAGACGTGGATTTAAATGAAATAGTTTCGCGCGCCGGCGGCCTGTTAAAGCGTCTATTGGGAGAAAACATCCTCATCGAAGTTCGCAATGAAAGCGTGCCGTCGTCCGTTCATGCAGACCCGGTGATGATCGAACAAATCCTATTGAATTTGGCGGTCAATGCCCGTGATGCCATGCCGAACGGAGGAAAACTGATCATTCGAGCCGACGAAGCTGAAATACCGGAAGGGCAGTGCGCCGGAAATTCGCAGGCCCGTCCCGGGAAATTCGCGCGTCTCAGGGTTTCGGACACAGGGATTGGCATTGCGCCTGAAGTTTTGCCGCATATTTTTGAGCCCTTTTTTACAACCAAGGAACCCGGCAAAGGCACAGGAATGGGACTGGCAACGGTTTATGGAATTGTTCAACAGCATGGAGGATGGATCGAAGTTAAATCCAAGCCGGGACACGGCACGGAATTTAGTGTGTACCTCCCTTTCAAAGAATCGCCCCACCCCGCGGCCAGTGGTCCAAAGATAAAAGCTGAAGTCGTCGGAGGCACCGAAACAATTCTGCTGGTGGAAGACGAGGAATCGGTGCGGCAATTGACGGCGCAAATCCTGCAGCACAACGGCTATCGCGTTCATGAAGTCGCTTCCGGCAGGGAAGCATTGTCGCTTTGGGATGATCGCGCCGGGGAAATTGACCTGCTCCTGACCGACATGATTTTACCAGGAGGCATGTCCGGATACCGGCTGGCAAAAAAACTCCTGGCCCGGAAAGAAAATCTGAAGGTGGCTTATTGCACCGGTTACGAAGCGGAAAATTTCGATCCGGATTGTTTACTGCGGGAAGGGGGCAATTTTCTTCAAAAACCGTACTCTCCGGACGGACTGCTGAATCTGGTGCGTTGCTGTCTCGATGGATCATCCAGGACATGAAAAATAATCGCCGCATCCTTGTGATTGATGATAATCGGGCCATCCACGACGATTTCCGAAAAATTTTAGGGGGAATCAATCCCAATGGAGATGGACTGAATGAACTGGAAGCAACGATGTTTGGAAACTCAGGAAAACGTTTTTCAATTAATGATTTTGAAATGGATTTTGCTTTGCAAGGCCAGCAGGGCCTGGAACTTGTGGAACAGGCGCTGACCGCTGGTCGTCCTTATGCGATGGCGTTTGTCGATGTGCGGATGCCGCCCGGTTGGGACGGCGTTGAAACCACGGCTCGCATTTGGCAGCGGGATCCGAACCTGCAGGTCGTCATCTGCACAGCCTATTCAGATTATTCCTGGGATGACATGATCGAGAAACTCGGTCATTCAGAGCGACTGGTAATCCTGAAAAAGCCATTTGACAATATTGAAGTTTTGCAATTGGCGCAGTCACTCACGCACAAATGGGAGATTTCAGCGCGACTCGAACAGAAGTTGAATGATCTTGAGGAATTGGTGAACCGGCGGACAGCGGATTTGACTTCGGCGATTTCCATTAAAAACCTGATATTGGAGAACAGCATTCTCGGCATCGCTCTCGTTCGCAATCGGCACTTTGTCTGGGTAAACCGCAAGCTCGGCGAGCTGCTTGGCATGCCTCCCGAACAGATCCAGGGCGCCTCCACTCGCGTCATTTACCCCTCTGATGAAACTTGCGAGGCATTCGGACGCGAAATTTATCAATCTTTGGCCGAAACGGGTTTTTCCGACAGCGTATTGCAACTGAGACGAAATGGCGAAGGGCTTTTTTGGTGCCGCTTTATCGGGAAGGTGTTAAGCCCGCCGGACGTTTACGCGGATTCAATCTGGATGTTCGAAGACATTAGCCAGCGCAAGCAGGCCGAAGAAAAAATCCGGCTGCAAACCTCCGCTTTGGAAGCAGCCGACAACGGCATCGTCATAACAGATCGCGCCGCGAACATTCTTTGGGTCAATGCCGCCTTTGAACGCCTCACCGGTTACAGCGCGGCCGAAGCCGTGGGCAAAACTGCCGCCCTGTTGAAATCCGGAAAACATGACGGCGCATTTTATAAAGATCTATGGAAAACGATTCAGGGCGGCAACGTCTGGCGCGGTGAAGTGATCAATCGTCATAAGGATGGCCGGTGCTACCCTGAAGAAATGACCATTACGCCGGTTTTCGATGACCGGGGTGAAATTCAAAATTTCGTCGCCATTAAACAGGACATTTCCCAGCGAAAGAAACTCGAACAAGAGCAGCATTCACTGGAGCTTCAATTGCGCCAGGCCCAAAAGCTCGAGAGCATCGGACAACTCGCCGCCGGCATCGCCCACGAAATCAACACGCCCATCCAATACGTCGCGGACAATACGCTCTTTGTGCAAAACTCGTTCCAAAGCATGAAGGACCTTCTTCAAAATTATCAGCGGTTGCTTCATCATGCCAAAGAAAACACCCTCACATCGAAACTTCTCGAAGACGCGATTGCGGCTTTCAATGCGGCGGACGTCGAATATTTGTTTGAACAAGTACCGTCCGCGACCCGGGAGACGCTTGAGGGAGTGGACCGGGTCACAAAAATTGTGCGCGCGATGAAGGAATTCTCACACCCGGGCAGCCAGGACAAAACTCCCGCCAACCTTAATCAGGCCATCGAAACGACCGTTACCGTCGCGCGCAACGAATGGAAATATGTTGCCGACCTTAAACTGGACCTGGATCCAAGCCTGCCGCCGGTTCCCTGTTATCTCGGTGAGATTAACCAGTGCATTCTCAATCTCATTGTCAATTCAGCGCACGCCATTGCGGATGTCGTAAAACAAAATCCCGGCGCCAAAGGGTTGATCACCGTGCAAACCCGTCGCGATGGCGAATTCGTTGAAATTCGGGTGGGCGATACCGGCACCGGCATTTCCGAAAGCGCGCGGCCCCACATCTTTGAACCTTTTTTCACGACGAAAGACGTGGGCAAAGGCACTGGCCAGGGATTATCCATCGTTTACGGAACCATTGTCAAACGTCATGGCGGCAGTGCTAATTTTGAGACCGAGGCCGGAAAGGGCACTACTTTCATTCTTCGCCTCCCGGTGGGCATGCAAAAAGGCGATTTATGAAAAGCATCCTGTTTGTAGACGATGAAGTCAGAGTTCTGCAAGGGCTGCAACGGCAATTGCACGGGATGAGAA
>DASYZW010000462.1:0-5070 GCA_035945915.1 Verrucomicrobiia bacterium
GGATAAAATAAGGCCGTTCTTTGGCATAAGGCATCAAAAAGAAATACATGCCCTTCTGCTTTTCCAACCGCAGCGTTTCGTCGATGATCTGGTCCATCGTTTGCAAATAAACCGGTTTGGATGCCGGATCACGCAATGCCATATTCGCGAAAGACCAGACCAGGTAACTGCGCCCCATAAAATCCCATTCCGCGTTACTGACCCGCATTTTGTTGAGTTCGGCCGCGCGTAACGCAGGCGCGCTCCAAACGTGCAGTTGCCAGGCTGCCAGGCTGCGCGCCTCAGGGGAAAGCCCGTCCTTCTGATAGAAATTGGAAACGGACCTGGAAAAAATAAAATGCATACACGGAAGCCAGACGAGCGCGGCCGCCGTCAAAGCAGCCAGCCCGGCGAAAATTCGTTGGGTTCGGGCCTTCACGAGGATATCAGTCTTCAGGGGCGCCATAACGTCTCCTTTCTTTTGTGGTTATGCTCGAGTTCATGGTCGGGCTTTTGATCAGTTGGACGGATTTGTTTTTGGATTGCTCCCCCTTTCATTCATACACTCGCCGGGAACGGCGTCGCACAGCCGGTCACAATCGGCGCCGGCTCAACCCGCATCGCGAGCCGCCGGCGAAATGCCAGATGCCGCAGACGAGAGGCTTCCACCAACGGGCTCCAGGCAAGATGAACCAGTCGATGTTTGATGAGCCATCGCCAGAGACGGTTTGAACGCTTATAGAGATAACAACCCGCCAAATAAGTGGGTAATGCCGAGAGTTGAGGCGGCCGTCGCCGCCAAATAGATGCGTGCGAAAAGAGGCGCCGGTAAAGCCAATCGTACCCGAGCAGCAATTCTTCCGGTGTCATCTGCTTGGGCCGGAATACCACATGCGCCGTATCGTATTTTTCCCAATCCCGATGCAATAAACGGCCTTCCGATTCCATCTGCCGAAACAGCGGTGTGCCAGGATACGGCGTCAATATATGAAAGGTCGCGCATTCCATTCGGACCCCCTCGATCCATTGCACCAGCGTTGTAAAAGTGTCGCGTCGGTCGCCATCGAAACCGACCACGAAGCTGCCATTCACTTGAATTCCATTTTCATGAAACATCCTGACTCGCCGCGCGTAATCGTCCGCCCGTGGTGTCCGTTTGCGCGCGTCCGCAAGGTTTTGGTCCGTGAGTGATTCAAAACCGATAAACACGCCTGTGCAGCCGGCCAGGGCCATCTTGCGCACCAGCGACGGCTCGTCCGTTACATCGAGTGTTACCGCTGCGCTCCAAATCTTTCGTGCCGGCCGCAATGCTCTGCACAAATCCCGCAAGTAATCCCGGCGCGAACCGAGATTATTGTCGATGAATACCGCGTACGGTTGCTTGTCCGACTCAAATTGCCGGCGGATGTCACCGGTTTCACGAACCCGATAAGGCATTCTCAATCCATCCGTGGCTAAATAACAAAAACCGCAACGGTTATGGCAACCGCGGGTAGCGATGAGACTCGTCGTGGTCAAAAAACTGCCGCGCGGCAACAATTCGCGCCGCGGCGGCGGATCAAGCGCAAACGGGCGATCATAAGTCGCTTCGTACCGCTGCTTTAGTTTACCAGTTTCGACGTCACGGAGGATTTGCGGCCAAACCTGGACACCGTCGCCAATCACAATCGCGTCGGCATGAGGAGCCACCTCATCAGGACATGATTGAATGTGCAGTCCGCCTAGAATAACCGTACTGCCCTGTGCCCGGAACCAACGGGCCAGTTCGTATGCCCGTTTTGCAAACGTCAAATGAACCGTGATGCCAACCGCCTGTGGAAGAGGTTCACACGGCGGCGGACCTTGCAAGAGATTTTCGTCCCAGTATCTCACAGCCCAATTCTCGGGTGTCGCCCCGCCCAGCGACGTGAGCGCCAGCGTGGGTGTCAATACGTGCTTCCCGAAGCTGCCGTGCGGCGACTTTGCATAGAACGGATTTAACAGCAATGCCGTCCGTGGGCGTGGATTGCGCAGCGGCAATGGCGCAGGCAGCGTCGGCGGGACCGACATTTCCGGCGGCAGCCACAGCGGCTTGCGCGGCCCGTAAAATGGATCATCAGGCACTGACTCAACCAGCTTCGATAACCAGTTCATGCTTCCTCCATTACTTGCTTGTTTGAATTTGAAAGCTCAGGGATCTGATTTTCAACCGCCTCGATTACCGATTCCGGCGTCGAAGTCCCCGCCGTAACACCAACCGTCTCGCTGTCACGAAACCATTCGGGTCGCAAATCTTCAGCGGTCTCGACATGGTGCACCCGTTTGCAATACCGTAAGCAGGTACTCACCAATTCGTGCGTGTTGTTGCTGTGCCTCCCCCCAATAACCACCATAACGTCAGATTTCTGTGCCAGCTCAATTGCTGCGTTCTGACGCTGTTTAGTCGGCTGACAGACCGTATCCACAAAGCGCACTTCCGATTCCGGAAAACGCTCGCGGATGCGTTGGACAAGGAAACGAGCACGCTCAATCGGTTGCGTCGTCTGGGCAATTACCCCAAATCGCGGTTGTTGCTGAAGTCCGGCTATGTCCGCTTCAGAAAGTACGATGTCGAATTGATTCAAATCCTCTGTCAGTCCCAGGACTTCGACATGGTCTCGCTTCCCAATGACGACTGGATGGAAACCGTCCCGAATCAATTGTGCCAGGCTTCGATGGGCCAGGCTCACCAGCGGACATGTTGCTTCCAGGACTTTGAGCCCGCGCGCCCGGGTTTCGTCCAATTTGCGATCGGAGGCCCCATGCGCGGTAATCATAACAGTTTGCGTGGCGATGGCGGCTACATCCTTCTCAATGCGTATACCCCTGGCGCGCAATTCGCCAAGCACCGTTTCGTTATGGACCAAATCTCCCAAAATCGTCAGGGGATTGCGCCGGGCGGTTTCTTTTGCCAATGCAATGGCGTCCCGGACACCAAAACACATTCCCAAATGTTCCGCGCGTATGATTTTCATATTCAATCTAATTTACTTTGTACTGCAAAGTACAAGACCATGACCGTTTCAATTTGTTCAAATTTAATCAGATTTATTTTGCCGCACGATTTTCTCGAGCAGATCAATGTATTCCGCGAAGGCTTTTCGACCGGCGGGCGTCAATGAACAGGTCGTCAAAGGACGCCTGTTTTGATAGGATTTCGCCACCGACACGTATCCCTCCTGCTGCAAAGCGCGGATATGACTGGTCAGGTTGCCATCTGTCATCCCCAGGGCATCCCGCATCTCCGTGAACGATAGTTCCGCGGTCGCTGCCAGCATGGACATGAGTGCCAGCCGCCCTTTCTCGTGGATTACCCGGTCGAGCTTTAAAAAAGGTTCCGCATTCACTCCGCTTTCATCCCTTTCTCAGTGAAATATAAATACCCGCCGTAAAGCAAATGCAGGGCCCCAAAGAAAAAGCCCATAAACCAGTGCGGACTCAAACTGACCGGCCGAATAATCGAAATCAAAAGAAGAACACAGGGAGCCATCCCGATATAAATCCAACCGAACAATCTGACTCCCCGCGACATGAAAAAACCCGCGGAATGAAGCGCACAGCCATAAAACAAAGCCCAAACAAATGGCGTCAAGTCGCCAAGCCATGCCACCAGAAAACCCGCTATCAACCCCGCTGCAAGGGCCGGCGCCAGCGCCTGCGCAACGCGACGCGTCGGCGGCGACCAAAATCCTTCCTCATCCTTCAACGCCTGCCTTCGCGCAATAAGCAACGCGGCGATCACGACAATGATGGCCGTTCCCAACCACAATCCCGAAAATTCCCGCGGCGAATTCAAATGAAAAATGAGTCCTGCAGCAGTTGCCAGCGTTCCCGCCACACCGGCAAAAAACATGATTGGAGCAAGTGCGCGCCGGTACAACGCAGACCGCTCCATTAGTGTCCGGATCGTTTCGAGATTCTTTTCCGCCCAAATTGAATTCATAACAACACTTTGCACTACAAAGCGCAAAATGGCAACCCCGAAAACGACGTTTCTCCAGGATTTGCCATTCGCGGAATACCGGACGCGCCCCTGCCTTCGCCAAATCGCAAATTGCCACTGGTCTTTCCTTGCCCTACAATTCCATGTCCGATGCCACCGCCAAAGAAAATTTCTGCCCGCCGGCGCGTGCTCGCCCAATGGCGCGGCGTCGACTTTGAGCCTCTCGAAAAAGCCAGGGCCATTCGCGCGCGAACGGCTGAAAACGTTGTGTCCACGGTTCTTGGCGACCTCAAAATGGACTCAAAACGCGCAGACATTGAAATTGTTAAAGTCTGGAATTCTCTAATGGACCCGAACATTGCCGCGCACGCCCAGCCTGCCAATTTGCGGAACGGGACGCTCTTCGTGCGCGTGGACAGCAGTGTCTGGCTCTCAGAAATTGTGCGCTACCGTCGCAAAGAAATTTTGGACCGCCTGCAGCACAGTTTTGGAAAGAGCTACATCCAAAAAATTTCCTATCGAATTGGTTAAGCCCTCGGTACGCCGCTTTGATCCACATTCCTGCGATCGGATTACGCCATTTCTCTCATCAGCTTTGGCGTGAGCAACCAGGCCAGTCGCGCGCCCGGCCCGCCGTCCAGCTTTTCGATTTCCAGCTTGCACAAACCGCCTTTTTTGAAATCCATCGCCATGTCGCCGTTGCCTGAAACCAATCGCGAGATCAGATGACTCAAATACGGCTCATGTCCCACTAGCAATAATTCTTCGGGCATCGGCTTAAGTCTCGCAATCTCGGCAACCATCCCTTCGGGATCATTTTCCGCTTTCAACGTGTCCGTCAATTTTAGCCGTTTCTTCAAATTCAATTCCTCAGCTACTATTTCGGCCGTCTGCCTGGCGCGCGCGTATGGGCTCGATAAAATGAGGTTGAATCGCAACTTCATTCGTTTCATTGCCGCCGCGGATTTCCTGAGCTGCCGTTTGCCTTTGCCGGTTAGTGGTCGTTCCGAATCCTTCTCGAAGCCGCCCGTCCCCCGCTCCACTGCAATCCCGTGCCGCAAAATGAAGATATTCATCCCTCGAACCTACTCCGGCGATGGCCCGGCATCAAGCGCCGCCCGTGATTGACT
>DASYZW010000463.1:0-6305 GCA_035945915.1 Verrucomicrobiia bacterium
GTTCATTATTCACTCGATTCTCTGTCCGTCAATTCGAAGCAACCTCATAGAGTATATCTGCGAGAATGAACAATGGGCAATGAGACTTGGGCAGGAGAAATCAGGGGAGTTGCCTTGGAGCGTAGCAGAAATGTGCCAACACGCTGTACGCTACGGGAGTGATAAAACCGTTTCCGACCCGCATTTATGGAAATCTCTTTACGTTCAATACGTTTGGCTTTGCCAGTTTAAACACCCAACAATTCGTCAAGCATTACACGACGCGGGAGCTACAGAAACTAAAGACGGATACGCCGTTTTGCCTTTGCCTGACGTACGAGAATCGGATTTGGATGTAAAAAAACTAATCTGTATTAAAGCACTAAGAAGCTCGTCCTCTGCCATTGAGGCCTTTGCCCGTGCGAATGGTGTCCAATCTGAAACATCACAAGAAAAGGAATTTGCGGAAAATCTTAAAGTGGTTTCGGATACGTTGACCGAATATCTTCAAAAACCCACACGGTTAAACATCCCGATTACGGTTGCAAACTCTAAATGGGTTCAAAAGCAACAAAGGCCCAAGACTTGACCAAATGCTTTATTGACCGCTCGCGTGACAATATCAGGGGCAACTTAGTGGGACGCTTTGGAAAAAAGAATGAACTGATTCTGAAAGGCTATCTTTGTATCCAACACGTTTCAGAAATCGAACGAGTAATTAGGGGATTGCACATCAAATGCCATTAAAATTCGGGCGGTGCATCAAAGGAAGTATTCGGCAACAAGCTGAAGTGAATTTCAACATCACTTAACGCAACGCGCCTACGGAGCGAGGCCAGGCGACCTTGTGCCTGGATGATCTTAGCCAAACGGGGCGCGGCCTTTTATTCAATACGAAGGAACAAGCCCATAACATTCAGGCAAATTTTGCAAAGTCATTGGCAATATCCGTGGAGCCGGCGCGGTAAACCGGTGAGAAGTTTCGGCAATCGATATAGGTTAAAGCGTATGGAAAAATCAGAATTGGAACTGCCGGAACCGGGCGTCAACGTGATCATACAATGTGACGGCTTTCGCTGCCTGGGTTACCGGACTCATGATGGAAAATGGAAAGCCGCCTTTCGGGATGTCGAATTGGAGAATGTGCTGCGAGTGATTCCGTTGGAAGAGCCGGCGGAATTCTCCGTCCCCGCCAGTTGCTCCGCCGTGGGCCGCAGGAAATAAAGGGCTCTTCAATAGCCTGCACAGACCCCAGCCGGGTACAAAACAGATACCCAGCCCCGCCCGTTATCGTTAATGCAACACTGCAAACAGTTTATAATCAAGGCTTTATAAAATGTAACAGCGTGTAACAAACTGTGTAACACAGCAAGTCATTGAACCTCAACGATGTAACAATGTAACACGAATCCCAACTTCAATGCACAGCCCCGTGTTTGTCCGTTTTTCTCAAAACGTTTCTTGGGACTTTTTGGCGCTTTTGGTGTTGAATAAGGACAATATGAATTTGGACTCATTGATTGAATCCGCGGCTGCTGCGGGCGCGAGCGATTTGCACTTAGAACCGGGCATGCCCGCGGCCCTGCGTGTGCGTGGCGCGTTGCGGGTCACCGGCGAACCGGTTGCGTCGGCTCTGGTCATGGAATTTGCGCGCCGGCTCATCGGGGAGGATCAATGGCCGTTTTTCGTAGACCGTCGCTCGTTCGATTTGTCGAGAACGATTGGCGGCGTGCGTTGCCGGATCAATATTTTTCATACGTCACGCGGCGTCGGAATGGCGATTCGATTTCTGGGTTCGTTCCAGGCAACCGTTGAAAAATTGAATTTGCATCCCGACCTTAAAAAGCTCGTAAAACATCCGCACGGGCTGATTTTGGTTGCCGGGCCGACCGGCTCCGGCAAATCCACGACCCTTGCCGCGTTGATTCAGGAGATAAATTTGACGGAGGCATTGCACGTCATCACGGTCGAAAGCCCGATTGAATACACTTTCCGTCCCCGCCGCGCATTTATTCGCCAGCGCGAAGTGGGCCGTGACACGCCGAGCTTTGAGCAGGCTTTGCTGGATTCCCTGCGCGAGGACCCGGATGTCCTGATGGTGGGCGAAATGCGCGACCCGGAGTGCATGCGGCTCACCTTGAGCGCGTCGGAAACAGGCCACCTGGTCCTGGCGACGGTGCATTCTTCAACGTGCGCGGAGGCCGTCCAGCGCGTGGCATCGGCGTTCCCGGCCGAAATTCAGAGCGCCGTCTGCGCGCAATTGGCCGATTCCCTGGTGGCCGTGATTTCACAACGACTGCGCTTCCGCGAAGACCTGAACATCCGCGTGCCTGAGTGCGAAGTTCTCATGGCCACCAACGCTGTGAAAAATTTCATTCGCACCCGCGACTTCTTTAAAATCATTACTGCCGTCGAAACCGGCGCGGACCACGGGATGTGGACGTTTCAGCGCTATGCGCGCTGGCTGGACGGACGGACAAACTTTTATATCCCCGGCCAAAGCCCGGAATCCGCCGAGGACAAAACACCGGATGACGTTCCCGCTCCTTCGCCGCTGCCGCTCTCTGCCCCGGCGCACAGGCCAATGACCACGCCGAAACCCGACAGACCGCAGCCGCCAGGCGCGACGGCATCCGCCCCGCGTCCCGCCGGCGCCACGACCGGTGGCGGCGGAAGCGGTGATGTCCGCCGGATTGAAATCGAACCGGATGAGACAGGCTTCGGGAAAATTTTGAAAAAGTAACCGTTCCTTGCGCGGCAACGTTTTCCCTGAAACCGCCACCGTGGCAATTTCGCGCGCGTTTACACGTTTACTTCCCTATCAACACAATATCTGTAAACTCGCGCCCGACACATAAATGAAAATTCTCGTGATAGGTTCGGGCGGGCGCGAACATGCGCTGGTTTGGAAGCTCGCGCAGTCCCCGCATGCCACTGAAATGTGGTGCGCGCCGGGCAATGCCGGCATCGCCGGGGAACGGCTCGCCAAAAACGGCAAACCAGTCGAGTGCGTGAACATCGGCGCGGAAAATATCGCAAAATTATTAATATTCGCGCTGAAGCGGAAGCCGGACCTCACCGTTGTGGGGCCGGACAATCCGCTGGCGATGGGCATTGTTGATTGGTTCCAGAAAAACGGACTGCGGATCTGGGGCGCTAACCAGAAAGCCGCCCGCTTTGAGTCTTCAAAGGTTTTTTCGCAAAATTTTATGGAAACCTACGGCATCCCGACCGCCCGGGCGGGCACGTTTGCCGATGCCACGGCCGCAAAGAAATTTGCCGCCGGCTTGGGCGGCAAATGCGCGGTAAAAGCGGACGGCCTGGCGCTGGGCAAAGGAGTGTTGATCTGTGGAAACACCACTGAGGCAGACAAGGCGATCGACGAGATTTTGGTCGCCAAAAGCTTCGGCCCGGCCGGCGCGAATATTGTCATCCAGGAATTTCTTGAAGGAACAGAAATTTCGTTGCACGCACTTTGCGACGGCAAAACGGCAAAATTGTTTCCCACGTCGCAGGACCATAAACGAGCGTTGGACGGCGACCAGGGGCTGAACACAGGTGGCATGGGCACGTACTCGCCGACGCCTTTTTTGAACGACCTTGAATTGAAGCAGGTGGGCGATGCAATTCTGGGTCCCTGGGTGCGAGGATGCGCGCAGGAGGGGATCGATTTTCGGGGAATATTATATCCGGGCATCATGCTCACAAAGAATGGGCCGCGGGTGTTGGAATTTAACGCGCGCTTTGGCGACCCGGAAACACAGGTTTATCTCACGCGCTTGGAAAATGATTTAGTTGAATTGCTCGATGCCAGCGTCGGCGGGACGTTGGACAAAATCGAATTGAAATGGAACCCGCAAGCCAGCGTTTGCGTGGTCATGGCCAGTGGCGGTTATCCGGGCAATTATGAAAAAGGAAAGCCGATTCGTGGTCTGGACGAGGCGGCGACACTGCAAGGAGTCAAAGTTTTCCATGCCGGCACAGTCTTAAGGGATGGGCAAATTGTCACGAACGGCGGACGGGTCCTCGGCGTGACGGCGCTGGGACGCGACTTAAAAGCCGCGCAAGGCGCCGCTTACGCGGCTGTGGAAAAGATTCATTTTGAGGGCGCGCATTTTCGATGGGACATTGGAGCGAAGGCGGGATGCTGAACGTTCTAGTCTTTTTTCCGACAAGCATTTCGACCGGGAGGCAGGTTTCAGGAACATCCACGCCCGGACACTGAACGTCGAATCAACTTTGGTCACATTGCTGCACGAGCGTCAGGAGGGTGACGTTCGCAGCGGCCGCGCGCTCGGCAGTTTCGATTTTTTCGAATTCGGTCAGAATCGCCGCGGCGCACGGCGTGCCGGGTGGCGGCAATTCTTCCTGTCCGCAACGCATGGCCAGGAGGATTTCGTGGACGTTTATGGAATCGAGCGGACGAGAGGGAACATAAGAGCCGTCGGCCGAGATTTCTGTGACGATTTGGGCGGAGACCAGCCGCGCAAAGATTTGATGGGCCAGTTTAGTGGGAATTTCAAGTTCATCAGCCAGTTCCTGGATTGTCGCCGGCGGTTCGGCTTTCTGAAATCTGTGGCCGATTCTCCGCATCAGGCGGAGAGCGAGGATTTCCCGATCACGGTGCGGGACAGTTTCAATGACTTTTTCCTGCAGATAGATTTTGCGATTTTGAAAGGCATAGGCGATTTGCGCGCCAAAAAGCAGGATGGCCCAGGACAGATATAGGCCCGCCATGAAGACGGGAATCAGGCCCAGGCTGCCGTAAATTTTGCTGTTACTGACGACACGGGAAACGTAAAGGAAGCCAAACAGGTTGTTCAAATGCCACAGCGTCCCGCCGGCGATGCCTCCGGCCAAGGCGGCGCTGAATCGCACCCTGGTATTGGGCACAAATTGGTAGAGCAACGCGAAAACGAGCCAGATAAATGCCAGCGTACCGGCCTGAAGGAGCAAACGGCCGATGACCGGCGTGGCTTGCAGAATTACTTTGGTGCCCTGGAAATCGGCGCTGCCGGCGAGGCTTAATCCCACGGCGATGAGCACGGGGCCGACGGTAATCGCCATCCAAAACCGTGTGACGCGCATGAGCAACTTGCGTCCGCGTTCGACTCCCCAGATATCGTTGAAGGTGCCTTCGATGCTGTTGAGCATAGAGATGGCGATAAAGACCAGAAGGGCCATGCCGGTAATGCCCAGCGCGCTGCTGCGCGTGTTATAAATGAACTCATGGATGCGCTGGGCGACGAGCTTTTGCGCCGTTTCCCGGACGCTGGCCGCGGCGGTCGGCGAAACGGCAGCATTCGTGGCGGTCACATCCGGATTGGGTGGCTCCGAAGCAGGTACGTTGACTGTTGCCGGCGGGATGACCTGGGAAACAAATTTATCGATTGCCTTGTAAATTTCCTGTTCGCCTTCCTTTCGCAGCAAGCTGCTGGTGACGCTGATGGCAACCGCCAGCAGCGGGATCATCGCCAGCAGCGTGGTGTAGGACAGGGCGGAAGCGCGGATGAGGCATCGATTTTGGACAAAACTTTTGCCGACGAAAAACCAGAAATGGATGAAATGCTCGAGGCGCCCGGCCAGGCTGATTTCGTTCTCCTCGCCGGTGGCAATCCGGAGGAGGCGAGAGAGAGAGCGTTTCGGCACGACGGGATTTAAGATTAAAAAGGAAAAATGAAAAAGCAAAAAGGGCAGGCGAAAAATTCAGCGGCTAAAGAGACCCTTTCCGCAGTCGCGCCGAATTTTTGCTTTCGCGCCCAAAGCGCGAAAGCGCTGTCTCATGCGCGATGGTTTTATCCGGATTTTTTCCGTGTCCGGAATATAAATAGCCTCGAATCCGTTTGAGCGGCGGGGTTTGGATTGTGGTCCTCGAATTCATTGTCGATTTTATGTTTTGGAGTGTGTGCATGGGGCCGCCGGTTGGAGCGCTTCCTGGGCGCCTCTTTTTGAGCTTCCTTTTCCATAACCACAACCTCCTTTCCTTTCCTACACCTTCGGACCGAAACTGCGAAAGGTCAAGGCGCCCTGGCGCCAACAAGGCCAAAGTTTTCATTTGCGCATAACCTCATTGCATGAAAAGATTACTGTTCTATTTGAAATAGAAATCATGATACAGACGAAGAATTCAAGCGAATCGCGGATCGTTGAAGCCTTCCGGAAGACGGAGGCAGCCGGGCAGCCTAAATGGCTATCCGGCTTGCGCAATTCCGGCATCGCCACCTTTGCTGAACTCGGCTTTCCCACCCTCCGCGACGAGGACTGGCGTTTTACGAACGTTGCGCCAATCGCTGATTTGCCATTTGAACCGGCCCGCGCCGCGGCGG
>DASYZW010000464.1:0-3983 GCA_035945915.1 Verrucomicrobiia bacterium
TAAGAAATGTCAAAAAGGCCGTGATGCGTCGGGCCGTCGTTCGCCGAAAGACCCGCGCGATCCATGCAAAAGATGACCGGCAAGTCCTGCAAGCAGACATCATGGTGAATGCAGTCGTAGGCGCGCTGGAGGAACGTGGAATAAATTGCGACGACCGGATGAAAGCCCATTGTGGCCATTCCTGCCGCAAAAATCACCGCGTGTTCCTCGGCGATGCCCACGTCAAAATAACGATCAGGCAACTCCTTTTCCAAGTGCTTCAATCCGGTGCCGGTGGGCATCGCGGCGGTGATGCCGACGAGACGATTGTCGCGCCGGCACAATTTGACGAGCGTCTGGCCCATGACATCCTGGTAATTGGGCGGCGAGTTTGGCTTGGGCGCCGGGGTTTCGCCGGTCCTGGCGTCGTAAGGCCCAAGGCCGTGGAACTTTTCCGGCGACTTTAACGCGGCGTCAAAACCCTTGCCTTTTTGCGTGAGAATATGGATGACGATGGGGTGGTCGCAGGTCCTCGCAAACTCAAGCGTGCTCACCAGCAACGACAGATTATGGCCGTCAATGGGCCCGAGATATCGCATCCCCATTTCTTCGAACAATACCGGATTGCCGAAACCGCCGCGTCCGTCCGCGCCGATCATCATTTCCTCTTTCTGGTGCAACCCGACGCTCAGGGCGCCTTTGAACCCCTCCTCTGCCTTGTGCGCCAGGCGCAGTGCAAGATTTCCCTTGGGCAATCGGCGCAGAAAATTTTGAAAATCGCGCGATAGCTTATTGTAATTGGGATTGGTAATCAGCTTATTGAGATAATGCGAGATCGCCCCAACATTTTTGGCGATGCTCCATTCGTTGTCATTGAGAATGCCGATGAAGCGGCGCGTAGTATGACCGATGTTGTTTAGCGCTTCAAAGGAAATTCCATTCGTCAGCGCGGCGTCACCAAAGATACAGACGATGTTTTCATTTGAGCCGCGCTTATCGCGCGCCGCCGCCATGCCCAGCGCGGCGGAAAGGGCCGTGCCGGCGTGGCCCGCGCCGTAACAATCATGCTCGCTTTCGGTGCGCAATGCGAATCCGTTCAGGCCGCCTGTCTGCCGGATTGTGCGGAAACGATTTTTCCGGCCCGTTAGAAGCTTGTGGACGTAGACTTGATGGCTCACGTCCCAGACCAGCCGGTCCCGGGGAGTATTAAAGACGCGGTGCAGGGCGATGCTCAATTCCACGACCCCCAGGTTTGGTCCCAGGTGCCCGCCACCCTTCGCCAGTCCGTGAATCAGTTCTTCGCGGATTTCACCGGCCAATTCTTGAAGCTGCGGTAGCGTCAGTTTTTTGACGTGTTCAGGACCATCTATCATATCCAGGTATCCACTCATAGTTCTGTTATCATGTTAAAAACCGAAAGGTCAATGCAATGCCCTGTGCTTCAGCATGTCATTAAGCTTCTTCAATTTCAACATTTTCCAGAGATTTCAGCTTCAACTCGCCTGCGGCGTTTTTCTCCAGCTGCTGGATTTTCAACTCGGCTTCCGATAATTTTTCGCGGCACATTTTTGCAAGTCTCGACCCTTCTTCATATTTCGCCAGCAGGGATTCGAGCGGCAGATCATCGGACTCCATGGCCTCGACAATGCCTTCAAGTTTCTTTAAAGCCTCTTCAAACGGCATTCCTTCGCCGGAGCCGCCCGCCGCCGTCTTTGGTGAATTGGCCACGAAGGAAAACTAAGGCAAAAACGGCTGCCCGTCCAGCCGTTATTTGGAAAGCGGACCTGTCCTGCTTCAATATCGTTCCGGTATCGAAGCGTTCGTCAATTCGTCTGCGGCCGTCCGTGCGGTGTAAGCGGCACGGTTCAACGTCCGAACATTTTCAATACAATGAAAATGAGGAGTGCTCCGCCGAATCCGCCGCCAAAGATCAGATAGAGCAGAGCCCAGCCCGCCGCGGCGAACATAGGTGTTAGGACTAATAGCATATTGTTCGTTGAGCGGTTACAATGCCAATGGAGATTTCCGCGAATATTGGAAGAATCCACAGTCGTCTGATTGCAAGATGCAATCTTATTCCGGCCACCCGCATGGTCCGGCTCAATTCTCGTTATGAATGGGTTGGGCTAAGTCGCAGACGATAATGGCCAACAGTACCGCCAGTGGGGCGAAGAGTGCATAAAAGCTCCAATGCGATTCGCCGATGCCGCCGCAAACCGCGCCCACGGTGAATGAAAACCATACCCCGGCAAAAAACCGTATTCGCTTAAATTCTTCAAATGGAAAATCGGCGACGCGATGGCGCAGGCGATCATAAACCTTAAACAGGACTTTGACGGCATCTTCCACGGCATGCGTCAACATCCCCGTAACATAAGGCGTGTGGACGGATTGACCGCGGACGTGACGCAGACCGGCGCTCTGCACACCCATCGCCCCGGCAAGCAATGCAACAAGAAAATAAAAATGCGGAGAAACGTTCGGGGCAATTCCCGGTGAATGCTCCCAGGTCCACCCGAAAAAGAAAAACACCACCAGAAGAATCATTTCCAAAACGAGGACAACGCCCAAACGGCGCCGCACATGAAGCCTTGCGCAAATGGTTTCAAGGACCACTCCGACGAAAAATCCAAAGATAAAAAACAGGATTGGCCATGCGTGTTGGCCGGCAATGTCCCAATTTCTCCGCCCGGCCTCGGCGCCGACAGCGACACTGTTGCCGCTGATGTGCGAAGTGAAAATTTCATTCAGAACGAGATAGCCAAATGCGTCGGCAAAGCCGGCCACCCAGCCGAGCAAAAGCGCAAGCCACGCCCTTTCCCTCTCGTCCGAAAAAGCGGGCTCTGAAATGTTACTTCCAGGTTCCAACAATCAATAGTAATGCAGCAGGCAGAACCGTCAAGTTATTGACCCAAATCGATCACCGCTAAGCGCATCTTGCCATAATGCCGATGGGCTGCGGGATATGACGGCGCAACAGCGCGCCGTCCGCACCATCGTCATCGCCTGCTCTGCGCGTAATCCCAACCATTCTGCTTGCAGATGGCCCTCGCGTGCGAATCCCACGTCGGTTCATTTTTGGGGCGACCCCGCAAGAAACAGTCGATCGCCAAATAGGTCAACGGCTTCTTTCCGGTGCATTGAATTGAATGCAGCGTATGGGGCGGAATGCGCACCACGTCGCCGGGCGCGACGGGATATTTTTTCCGATTTGCGCCGATGCTCAAGACTCCCCTGCCCTTCAACATGTAAAAGATCTGTTCCGTGTCATCGTGCTGATGCAGCGGCGGGGCCTTGCCCGGCTCAATTACGACCACGAAGACCTCGGACGTTTTTGCGTCCGCGCGGTCCACGACCAAATCATTGATATGCGTCGGGAATTGGTAACGCTGGACCTCTGAAGTCGGAAAAACGAATTGCATGAGATTATAAATTTATTTCGATTCGGAATCATACGACGGCGGCGTGGATTTTTTTCCCCACGAAGCGGGCCGGTCAGTCAGAGTGAAATCCAAAGTTGCGCCGCGCGACAATTCAGACCACGGAATCCAAACATTTTTCCAGGGCGTGCCGTTGACGGTCAGCTTCCGGACATAGCAATTGTCGGCCGTCGCCTTTTCCGCGACAATTTGAATCACTGCGCCGCCATCCGGGCGGATCACCGCCCGGCGAAACAAGGGGCTGCCCACAACAAATCCAGCCACACCCGGAATTTCCGGGTAAATTCCCAACGCGGAAAAGACGTACCACGATGACAGCGCGCCGGCGTCATCGTTACCGGGCAGACCCGACGGCGCGCTGGTAAATAACTCGTCCTGGATTTTGCGAACAACACGCTGCGTCCCGGCAGGCCTCCCGGCAAAGTCGTAAACCCACGGAGTCTCCTCGCACGGTTCATTTCCCATGAAGGCTGTGTCTGCGCCAATGCCGCCATTCACTTTTTCAAAAAAATGGTCCAATCGTCCAAGCGTTTTGTCATCGCCGCCGAGTCTGGTTATCAATCC
>DASYZW010000465.1:0-5904 GCA_035945915.1 Verrucomicrobiia bacterium
CCGAAAGTGCGTCGGCGTGAATCGTTCCGGATGCCCGAACCGGATACGCCAGATTCCCGGCGCAACCATTTGCACCTTTGACCCGGGCGCATCCTCTCCAGCGCGCGCAGAACCGGGGAAAATTAAACAATTAACGAAAAACAGCAGAGATGCAGTTAATCCCAATGACAATTTGATACCAGGCATGTACCCCGACAATCTATCGTTCCGCCCGCACCAATTCAAAACATAAAAACCTCGCCCAATTGGGCTAGGCCGCTCCGAGGAGTCTCGCCTGCCAGTCTAGCCGGCTGTTCGCCAATGGCGCTGCCGCCGCCGCGAGCAACATTTCAATGTTTTAAAATTTTAACGATTCAACGCAGACATTCCCTTTGCGTCTTTGCGCCTACATTGTTAAAACGGGACAGAATCGTCGTCAAAAATATGCCACTCTTAAAACTCGAGACCTCGCAACTGCTCGACGAGCAAAAGCGCGCGGCCCTGCTTCCCGCCCTCTCACGCATTGTTGCCGAGTCCATCGGCAAACCCGAAGAATACGTCATGGCTACGATCAACCATTCCTCCATTTCAATGTCCGCAAAATCAGGCCATGCCGCCTTTGTGGAGGTTCGAAGTATCGGCGGCCTCAGCAGGACCGTGAATCAGCAACTTTCAAAAAAGGTCTGCAGCCTGCTTGCCCAAAACCTCGACATACCGCCCGAACGCGTCTATCTCAATTTCACGAACGTTGAAGCCGAAAACTGGGGATGGAACGGCAACACGTTTGCTTGATCCGCCATGCGCGCCGTAATCCAACGCGTCAGTCATGCCGGCGTCAACATTCGCGGCCTTGCTAAAGCGCGAATCCAAACAGGCTTGCTCGTGCTCCTGGCCATCGAAGAAGCCGATGGTCCGGACGACATCGAATGGTTAAGCGGCAAGATCGTCCGCCTGAGAATTTTTCCAGATGGCGCCGGTGTTATGAACCAAAACATCATGGAAGCCGCGGGCGAAATCCTTCTCGTCAGTCAATTCACGCTCTTTGCCAGCACGCGCAAAGGAAACCGCCCATCGTACAGCCGTTCTGCCAGCCCCCAAATCGCCGCGCCCATCTACGAATCGTTTATCCAGCGGTTGACCTCTGATTTAGGAAAGCCCGTTCAAACCGGAGAGTTTGGCGCCGATATGCAGGTGCATTTGATCAATGACGGACCTGTCACCATCATCATCGATTCGAAGCTCCGCGAGTAGCAAGGCATCCGCCCTTTGGAATGATGGTGGTAGGTGATGGATTCGAACCATCGAAGGCGTAAGCCAGCAGATTTACAGTCTGCCCCCGTTGGCCACTTGGGTAACCTACCATGCGCCGTGAGCCGCACAATAAGCCATGCCCGACGGCAAAAAGCAATTCGTTAATTTTGTATTTTTAGAACGCGAGCCTTCCCAAATGTTTTTCATTCCCTGTCCTTCCGGTTTCAGGCAATATACTTCTTTAAATATGGGAAAGCGACGCGAAGCGCGCGAACGCGCGGTCCAATTTTTGTTTCAGCACGACCTGAATCCGCCGGAAGACCTGGAGGGAGCGCTGAACGAATTCTGGGACAACCAGCGCGCCGCGGCCATCGCCGACGAACGCGGGGGCGCCCATTGGGGACAACAAGTGGACCTGCCCCCGCCCACGGCCGAGGAGTCCGAGACACGATTGTTCGCCGACCCACTCATTCGCGGCGTCCTCCAATACCGCGACTCCATCGACGAAAAAATCAAATGCCATGCCCGGAATTGGGAATTCCATCGCATCGCCGCCGTCGACCGCAATGTCATGCGCCTGGCCATTTACGAAATGCTTTATCGCGACGACATCCCCCCGGTCGTCAGCATCAATGAAGCCGTGGACATTGCAAAAAAGTTTTCGACCCAGGACAGCGGAAAATTTGTAAACGGAATTTTGGATAGGATTCGCGGCGAAGTCCTGCGCCCGGCCAAAAATGTAAAATGAAATTCGCCGACCTCCATCTGCATACCAGCTTTTCCGACGGCACCTGGTCGCCGGAAGAACTGGTCCTGCAGGCGCAGAAAGCCGGCCTTTCATGCATCGCGGCAACAGATCATGACACGGTAGAGGCCTGCGCCCGTGCCGCCGCCGCCTGCGCCGCCGTCAATATGGAATTCATACCGGGAGCGGAATTGACCGCCGAGCACGACGACACGGAATTGCATGTGCTTGGATATTTCCTCGATACCCATAACGAAAAGTTGCTGGCCGAAATTGCCAAATTTCAATCCGTCCGCCAAAACCGCATCCATGAAATGGTCGCCAAAATCAACCAGCAAGGGGTGCCGTTAAAAGTTGAATCGGTCTTCGCCCTGGCCAACTGCAAATCTCCCGGCCGCCCACATGTGGCGCGCGCCATGGTCAAGGACGGCTCCGTCAAAAATCTGGACGAAGCGTTTGAGCGATTTTTAAAGAAAGGCCGGCCGGCTTGGGTGCCCAAATCCAAAATTTCTGCCCTCGAAGCCATCGAGTTGATCCATCAAGCCGGCGGACTGGCGGTCATGGCGCATCCGGGGCTCAATCGTACCGACAGCGTCATTCCGGCATTGGTGGACGCTGGTTTGAATGGCATTGAGTGCTTCCACACCAAACATTCGACCGCCATGTCCGAACGTTATCTCGAGATCGCGGACAAATACAATTTGCTCGTGACCGGCGGCAGCGATTGTCACGGCTTCAGCAAGGGAAAGCCCCTGATTGGCACAGTGAAATTGCACTACGAGCACGTTCAGAAAATGAAGGATGTTCGCGGCAGGAATACACCGTCGCCCGTCGTCGGCTCCAAATAAATCCGTTCGCGCGCAAATGGGATTCCTCGACAAATTCAAGGCCGGCCTGGCCAAAACACACAGCAAGCTGGTCCACGAAATCAAGCGTATCGTCACCGGTTCGCCCAAACTCGACACCGCGACTTTGGAGGAACTCGAGGCCGCTCTAATCGGAGCTGACCTCGGCATGGATATGGCCTCCCGGATTGTTGAGGCGGTCCGAAAAGGTTACGAAACGCAGGGCGGCGCTGGCCTGGATGTGTTCGCAGTCGCAGCCGCTGAAATCGAAAAAAGCTTCGCGACCGCCGACCTGAAACTGCGCGACGTTCACGGAGGTGTATGCGTCGTGTCGATCGTCGGCGTCAACGGCGCCGGCAAAACCACAACCAGCGCCAAACTCGCCCATTATGCCCGCTCTCAAAACAAGACCGCGTTGCTCGCCGCCTGCGATACATTTCGCGCCGCGGCCATCGAACAACTCAAGTTGTGGGGACAGAAACTGAATGTCGAAGTTATCGCCGGCGCCTACGGAGCCGATCCGGCGGCAGTGGCGCACGACGCAGTCACCGCCGCGCAGGCGCGCAAGGCGAATTATCTGTTTATTGACACTGCAGGCCGCCTTCATACCAAGCACAATCTCATGCAGGAGCTTCAAAAGTTGCACCGTGTCATCAGCCGCCAGATCCCCGGCGCCCCGCACGAAGTCCTGCTCGTCCTGGATGCCACCACCGGAATGAACGCCTTAAACCAGGCCCGCGAATTCCACAAATCCGTGCCGCTCACCGGCCTCATCGTGACAAAATTGGACGGCACAAGTAAGGGCGGAATGGTCGTGGCAATCCAAAAAGAGCTTCGCCTCCCGGTCAAATTTATTGGCCTGGGCGAACAGGCCGACGATTTGCAACCATTCGACGCCAGGCAATTCGCCGCTGCCATGTTCCAGGAATAACCCCACCCGGCGCTTCGGTAGGGACGGCAGCGCTGTGCCGTTACTGCCCGTATACCGCGCGGAATGTTTGCAACACCTCGTCCAACCGCGCGTCTCCCGGAAGAAGGCGCTCTTCGCAAGCGGCGCTCACCGCAGTCCCAACCAGATCCGTGACAACGAATTTACGTTCTGGTAAATTTTCTGCCCCGTGACTATCTTTTTCTGCCGTGGCGCTACTGGAAGTAAAAAATCTTAAGGTTCATTTCCCCGTCAAACACGGATTATTCAGCCGTGTTCGCGAGACGGTCAAAGCCGTCGACGATGTGAGTTTCTCAATCGCTCCCGGCGAAACCCTGGGCCTCGTCGGCGAAAGCGGTTGTGGCAAGACAACCCTCGGCCGCGCCATCGTGCGGCTCGTCGAGCCGACATACGGTCAAATCCTCCTCGAAAACGAAGACATCACCCGCATGGGCGGCTCGGCTCTTCGGACGCGCCGTCGCAAATTCCAAATGATTTTCCAGGACCCCTATGGCTCGCTTAATCCCCGCATGACCGTCGAGCAAATCGTGGGCGAAGCGCTGGACATTCACCAATTAACCGATAGCAAAACCTCGCGGCGGGCGCGCATCGTCGATTTGCTTAGATCCGTGGGCCTCGATTCCGTCTACGCCCAGCGCTATCCGCATGAATTTTCCGGTGGCCAGCGCCAGCGCATCGGCATTGCCCGCGCCCTCGCCGTCGAACCCAAATTGATCATATGCGATGAACCGGTCAGCGCCCTGGACGTCTCGGTCCAGGCGCAAATCATCAATCTCTTGCGTGATTTGCAGCAAAAACACGGCATCGCCTACCTCTTCATCGCGCACGACCTGGCGGTCGTTGAACATATCAGCCACCGCGTCCTGGTCATGTATCTCGGAAAAATCGTCGAAGCCGCCGAAGCCAAAGGCCTGATTCGCGATCCGCAGCATCCCTACACTCAGGCCCTCATATCTGCCGTGCCGGAAGTGGATCCGGAATCAAAGCGCAAAAGAATCGTCCTGCCTGGCGATGTTCCGTCCCCGACCCATCCCCCCTCCGGCTGCCCGTTCCATCCCCGTTGTCCGATCGCTCAGTTCCCGCTCTGCCAGGATGTTTTTCCCGAATTTCGCGAGGTGAAAAGTGACGTCCGGGCCGCGTGCCATTTCGCCGGAAAGAAAATCGAGGCGGTAAAATAGCTTCGAAAGCTTATTTCACTTTAAAATCGATTTGGCCTTGGGTTCTCCCGGCCGTCACAAAAAGACGGTACACTTCATTCGTGGCCAGGTCCTGCGGCGCATCGCCTGCCAATGCCGGTTTCATGCCGTGAATGTGCTCCCCATAGGAAAACATTTTAATCGGCACCGAATTCGAATCTGAAATCAAGTGCCACACCGGCGGCGTTGCGGGATTCTTCTGGAGATCATCGAGAGACACGACCTTTAGTTCGGTAAGGCGGTAGCTGCCCTCGAGGCCAAACAAGACATACGGAAGGTCCTGCCGCGCGCGAAAATGCTCGATCGGCCGGGTCGTGTAAAAAAGCTTTATCACATGCGGCTTAAACCAGTCCGTAAAAAAAGCGGCATAAACTGAAACCAGAACTAGCAGGACAACAACCAGTAGTGTATTCTTCTTATCCATAAATTATTGTAACAAATCGAATGCGGCGGACGTCGAATTATCAGACGCACTGAATAATCATGCGGTTATGAAAAAAATGAAATTAAACCAAAACGTCGCGGGGGAAAATGTTTTTCATTCGCCAAAAACGAGCACGAATGACCGGCTGCGGGGAAAACTCGCCTTCACGCTCATCGAATTGCTGGTCGTCATTGCCATCATTTCCATCCTGGCGGCGATGCTCTTGCCCGTCCTTGCCCGCGCCAAACAAACTGCCCTGCGCGTGCAGTGCCTGAATAATCTCAAGCAACTCGGATTGGCCGCGCAAGTGTATTTGACCGATAATCAAAGCATCTTCCCGCCCCGCTCGTATCAGGACCGCTGGCCCGACAAATTCTATGACAGCTACGGCCACAATACACACATGTTGCTCTGCCCGAGCGAAACCACCAACGCCCCGCTCACCGCAGGAGCCTATCCTTCAAATAATGTCGCCGATGCCTCGCCCCGCAGCTATCTGATCAACGGTTGGAATG
>DASYZW010000466.1:0-6628 GCA_035945915.1 Verrucomicrobiia bacterium
TCAATGACTCCACCGCGAAATCCAGCAGCGCGCTGCTGTCCATTTTCCGAAAGATGGCCCCGTGCCCGCGCAATATCGTTTCAATTTCGTCGTCTGGATATTCGGGCCCGAGAAGCGAGGATTGCATGGAATCGCGAGGCGTCGCCCGTCGCGCCGGGGCGTCCGGGTGCGAATGCCAGGCCGCCAGGGCGGCGCCCAATGCGCCCCCGGCGTCGCCCGCCGCCGGCTGAATCCAGATTTGTTCGAAGATTTTTTGCCGGTGAATCAGTCCGTTGGCGACGCAATTGAGCGCCACGCCGCCGGCCATGCACAAATTTTTCAACCCGGTCTTCTCGCGCGCATGGGCGGCAAGCTTGAGCATGATTTCTTCGGTGACAACCTGGATTGAACGCGCGACGTCCATATGACGGGTTTCAATTTTTTCAGTCGGGTGACGCGGCGGTCCGCCAAACAGATCGAAAAATTTCTGGCTCGTCATCGTCGTGCCGCCGAGGAAGTTGAAATAGTCGAGGTTCAGCCAGAACGAACCGTCCGGTTTGACGTCAATGAGTTCGCGCCGGATGACCTCGGCGTACTTCGGCTGCCCGTAGGGCGCTAGTCCCATGAGCTTGTATTCGCCGGAATTGATACGGAAACCGCAATAGTCGGTGAACGCGGAGTACAGCAGCCCGAGCGAATGGGGAAAACGGATCTCCTCGAGGAGCCGGATTTGATTGCTGCGGCCGGAACCAATGGTGGTCGTTGCCCATTCCCCTACCCCGTCGATGGTTAATATGGCGGCATCGTCAAAAGGCGAAGGATAAAAGGCGCTGGCGGCGTGGGAAAGGTGGTGTTCGGTAAAAAGGATGGGACAATCCGGCCGCAGTCCCGGAATTTCCTGGCGAATAGTCTTTCGCTGGTCGAGTTTTCCGCCCAGCCAGTTGGACAAGGTGGTGGGAAACGTCCTGAGACCGGACGGGGCGACTGCAAGATAGGTTTCGAGCAGCCGCGTGAACTTCAAAACCGGTTTGTCGTAAAAAACCACGGCGTCCAATTGGTCTTCACGCAGACCGGCATGGTTGAGACAAAAGCGGACGGCGTGAGCCGGAAAATCGGCATCGTTTTTTTTGCGCGTGAAACGTTCTTCCTGGGCCGCGGCGGCGATGTTGCCGTCAACCAGGAGGGCGGCGGCGGAATCGTGATAAAACGCCGAGAGGCCCAGGATGTGGCGCGGGGCCGGCATGACTCACAAAAACGGGTAGAGCGCCCAGACGATTCCGGAGCTGGCGGTGAAGATCAAAATGATGCCCAGGAGCAGCAGCAGCGTGATGAGTGGAATAAGCCACCATTTTTTTTCGCGCCTGGAAAAGGCCAGGAATTCTTTAAGCAAAGCCCACATGCCGGGAGGTTCAGTTTCTGTTTTCTCGTTTCAGAATGGCGATTTTTGAAAGGCTGTCCAGCGCGTTTTTGTATCCCGGTTCCAGCCGGAGGGTTTCCTCGAACTCGTGCTGCGCATCATCGAGCCGCCCCATCTTGGCCAGAAGCACGCCATAATTAAAATGCGTCCGGGAAAAACCCGGATTGAGCCGCGTCGCCTCGCCGAACTCAGTGAGCGCGGCATTCAATTGCCCGGCGGCATCCAGTTCCCCTCCCAACTCGAAGTGGGCTTCCCAGTTCCCGGGGTCCGATTGAATCGCCCGCTTGAAATTCTCGACCGCGCCGGCATGATCGTTTTCCGCCTCATCAACGCTGCCAATTTGCACGAGAATTGTGGCATCGTTTGGCTGTTGTGCCAAAGCCGTATGGTAACATTTCAGCGCTTCGGCGTATTCGCTTTGAGACGCCAGGATATTCCCCAATTGAATCCAGCCGTCCGTCAGGCTGGGATGGATTTGAACGGCGGAGCGCAGGTCCGCTTCGCCCTCCGCCCACTGATGTTGCGCGCCCAGCAATCGTCCGGCCTGGAAAAGCGGGAAATAGTCCTGTGGGATCAGCTCGTGCACCTGTTTCCATTCGGCAATGGAAGCGGGCACGTCGCCGTCCGCCTGCAGAAACAATGCAAAATTTTCCAGAAGGAAAAAATCATCGGGATTCCGCGCGATTTGCTTGATGAAATTCGCCTTCGCCGCTTGCCCCGCGGACGGATTCATCGCGGCGCCTAATCCGCTGACGCGTGCCTGGAGTTTTCCCATCCGCCGGCCGTTGTTGGATTGGCCATTGAGCGGGGGCGATTGCATTCGCTGCAGCATATGCTCAAGCACGGCTTTCTGGTTCCAATCGGAAAGACCCACCGCGTCGTCGCATTCTTTTTGCGACAGCCATGCGCCGCCGGTACGGGCCAGGCCGGCGGGCAGCAGTTTTTCAACCTGTTGCGCCCAGGCAAGGCCAAGGCGATAGCTGCCGGGGAAATCAAAGTGCACGTGCTCATAAAATGTTTCGTCACCGCAAAGGTCATCGGCGTTTTGCGATGCCAGGGCGTTGGCGGCGTCAAACAAAACGACGCCCGAATTGGCGTAGCGTCCGGCGGCTTTGCAGATGTCTCCGTTAATTTCGGAATCGGCGCGGAACGGCAATGCGTCGTCATCGCAAGCAAGCCGCAAGTGCGTCCGGGCCTCGGCGAATTTTTTATCGTCCAGCAGGCATTGGCCCAAACCGTATTCCAATGCGGCACTGGAAGGATCCAATTGGAGTGCCTGCCCATAAAGGGATTCCGCGCCGGCAAAGTCCCCTTTGGCGCGAAGCTGTTCGGCTTGCGCCGACACCGTGTTCGCCTGTGATTCATCAGACGCGGACACGGAGCGGGCGTCCCGGGAAGCGAACGGCGGGCAATCCCTGAGATTGACCGCCACGGTATTGAGCAGAATTTTTGCGCCGTGCGATGTCCCGGCCCGCAGGATGTCATTGAGATTTTGGTCGAAATTTCGATAGACGCTCTGCTTCAACGGACTGTCCGGCGGGATTTGGTTGTTCATGAACATTTCCATTCCGCCCCACGATGTCATTTGCGCCGCGCCGCCGTGAAGTTTTCGCGCCAGGGACGTGAGAAGCTGTCCGGTGCGGGTCATTTGTATCGCGGTCAGGAATCGCACATAGGGCAGCGGCGGCGCGCGCCGGCCAAATACCGTGGCCGCGCCAAAAGGACCAACCATTTCATTGTTGCCCATGTAGATGATCCAGATATCGCCGTTATGTTTCGCGCATTCCCGCGCGATCGGCAAGATGACATGGGAATTAATGGCGGTGAAAGCGGTGTTGATCACTTCAAATTTCGTCTGCGGAAATGCAGCCCGCAATTGGGCCTCCATGTAAGAAGCCGGACCGTAAGCGGGTTCCGGATCGCCCATGGCTGCGGATTCGCCGAAAATAAATATGCGGACCACCCCGGCCGGTTTCACGCATTTCATTCGCAACGCGCCCGGGTTGCGGGCCGCTTCGGGCGGGAAAAACCGGTAACTGAAGGCGTCGTTTTGGACGAAGTAATCTTCGTCGGCGATGTGAATGCGTTTGAAAAAATGCGGGTCGAATCCATAGCCGCCGAGCCGCAATCCGATCTCCAGGCAGCCAAGAACGACGAACGGCCACAGCAACAGTAGCGCCCGGAACAGCCACCGCCGGCCGGGCGAAAGCGATGTGGCGGCCGACGCAGGCGCTTTCCCTTTTTTCTGTTTGTTGCGGGATTTCACACGAAAAAAGAACAGGCTGTTTGCGGCGATGTTGGCAAGTTGCGGGCAAAATGGCTACTGTTATTCGCGTGGCATCGAATTAGGAGCGGAAATGGCGGCGGGCATTGAGTTTATATGTGGCATTTGATTTAATCGCTTAACAGCCACAGTATTTCAAGCTGCGCTTATGCGAATCGTTTACACGTCAATCATTCCAATATTTGCAATCGCCGCGGTTCGGAGCTTTGCCGGTGAACCCAATCCGCTTACGGCTCCGATTGCGATGGAGAATCCGCTTTATTTAAACACCCGGGCATCCGTCGACGCGCGCGTGGCGGATTTGGTCTCGCGGATGACTCTGGAGGAGAAGGCATTGGCGCTGGACCACGATGGTCCCAACCTGGAACGATTCGGCCTGCGTTCAGACAAGTGGAACCAGTGCCTGCACGGTGTCTGGTGGACCGAACCGACAACGCTGTATCCCGTGTCCATCGCCATGGCTGCCACCTGGGACACGAACCTGGTGCATGAGGAAGCTGTCGCGATTTCGGATGAAGCGCGGGCAATCTATAACGGCTGGCACGAGGACCCGAACTTTCCCGGGGAACACAAAGGACTCATCTACCGCGCACCGGTCATTAACATCAGCCGCAATCCGTATTGGGGACGCATCAATGAATGTTTCGGGGAAGATCCCTATTTAACCGGGCGAATCGGGGTGGCCTATGTGACCGGATTGCAAGGCGACAATCCGCATTACCTGAAGCTGGCGGCAACGCTGAAGCACTTTGCGGTCAACAACGTGGAACGCGACCGAAGGAAACTCGATGCCCGCGTTCCTGAACGAATGCTCTATGAGTATTGGTTCCCGCACTGGCGCGATTGCATCGTGGAAGGAAAAGCCGGGTCGGTAATGGCCTCCTACAACGGCATCAACGGCACGCCGGACAACATCAATCACTGGCTCCTGACGGACGTGCTCAAGGATGCGTGGCATCACGATGGGTTTGTCGTATCAGACCTCGGCGGAGTGAATACGATGGTCAACGGGCATTTCGATCGCCGGCTGGATTACGTCGACGCCGTGGCGGAATCGCTCATGGCCGGGTGCGATTTTTCGGACAAGGAATTTCGGAGATACATTCCCTTCGCCGTGCGGGAAGGCAAATTGAGCGAAGCGCGGCTGGACGACGCGGTATCGCGCGTGATGCGAGTGCGAATGCGGCTGGGTGAATTTGACCCGCAGGCCGACAATCCGTACAGCCGGATTTCAACGAATGTGATTTGCTGCGCGGAACACCGGCAACTCGCGCTGCGGGCGGCGCGCGAAGCCATCGTGCTGCTTGAGAACAAAAAGGAGTTTCTGCCGCTCAACCCGGCCGGGCTGAAAACGATTGCCGTAATCGGACCGCTGGCGAATCTTTTTGTGCCCGGCGGCTATAGCGGGGTGCCGGATCATCCGGTTACGCCGCTGGATGGCTTGTTCAGCCATGCGCCGGGAGTTGAAATTCTGCATGCGGTCGGATGCAGGATTGCGACGTCGGGTGAAACCAAACCCGCTCCTGTCAACGATGACGAAGAATTGGACAACGCGGTCGCGGCGGCCCGGAAGGCTGACACCGTGATTCTTTTCCTCGGGACGACAACCGGAATTGAAGCGGAGGACCGTGATCGCAGAAGCCTGGGGTTGCCGCCCAACCAGGAACGCCTGGCGGAAGCGGTCATTGCGGCAAACCCGCGAACGGTCGTGGTGTTGATGAGCGCTGGACCATTGACCGTGCCATGGCTCGCGCAACACGCGCCCGCAATGATGCAGGCCTGGTGGCTGGGCGAGGAAGGCGGCGACGCCATTGCCGACGTAATTTTCGGCAAAACCAATCCGGCGGGCCGCCTGCCCTATACGGTTTATGCGTCAGAAGCCCAAGTCCCGCCCCAGGACGAGTACGATATCAGCAAAGGATTCACGTATATGTATTTGCGCGGACCCGCGCTGTATCCATTCGGGTACGGCCTGAGTTATTCCAAATTTAAATACTCTCACTTGCGGGTTTCCCCCGATAAACTTTCCGGCGATGGGTCCATTACCGCGACGGTGAATGTGAAAAATATCAGCTCACGCTCGGGTGACGACGTCGTGGAGCTATACACTCGTGAACTTCATCCAGGCGTCCACAGAGCCTGTCACGAGTTGCGAGGGTTCCAGCGAGTCACCCTGGAACCGGGCGAAACCAGGACGCTGACGTTTAGGGTTCCGGGGGAGAAGCTGGCGTATTACGACGAAAATCGACATGCGTTTGTGATTGAGCCCGGCAGGTATGAGATTCAGATCGGCGAGTCTTCCGCGGATATCCGGCAGCGCGCACGAATTCAGGTTACGCGAGAACAAACCGGAGAATCGATGCCGCCGGTCACAGCCGTGCCGGGGCCATCATAGAACCGCCAAAAAACGATTTGGATTCGAGCGGCCCCTGTTCACTAAGCGGGCACCCGACATTAATTTTTGGCCGTCACCGTTTCCAACAAATTGGTTCGTGGTTTCAGGAGGGATTCGACCGTGTAACTGGAAACTTCGTATGTCCAGTTGGCGAATGGACTTTGATTGGAGGCGGATTTTGCCTGACCCGGCTTCTCGGAATTCACGGAGACAGTCATCAAGTCGTTGTCGTCGCCGGACGGCCAGATTTTTGCCAGGTAATTCGTGCCGTCGAAAGTATCGATTGCGACGGTCACGGCGTTGGGCGGCGCGGATGTGCCGGGTGAAACGTCGTTGAACGAGGGCGAATTGAAGGCGCCAGTTATGTCATCCACTTTAGACGAATCCAGTTTTTCGCCCGGCCGGGCATTGGCGAGTTGCCAATCGTTCGTTTCGGAAGCGCGCGTCAATTTCCACGAGTTGGTCTTCAATGTAAAATCCACGGCGATGGATTTGGGATCGGAAATTTTGAAGAAGCTCTTGTCGAGCCAATCGGCGGGTTTGGGCGCGACAT
>DASYZW010000467.1:0-4693 GCA_035945915.1 Verrucomicrobiia bacterium
GTCGTGATCCTCAAGCGCGTCAATCAGCCTGGTCACGGCCGAGACGGCGCCGGCCTCGACAGGCACGGTGATGACCGGCAATGATGTGATTTCCGCAGCCTCACTTTTAATTCCAGCGGCTTCAATCCTCTTATGCACAGCCTCAAAGTTCGCCGGTTCCGTCAAAATTTCAAATCCTTCCGCATCTGTCTTGAAATCCTCGGCGCCGGCATCCAGGGCAAGTTCCATCAATTTTTCCTCTGTGGCATTTTCCCGGGACACGATGATTTGGCCTTTCCGATGAAACAGGCGGCTCACGGAGTTCGGGGTAGCGATGGAACCGCCGTTTTTGGTGACGAGGCTGCGCACATCCGAAGCGGTCCGATTTCGATTATCCGTGCTGACTTCCACGAGCAATGCGACGCCGTGCGGCCCGTATAATTCATACGTCAGGTCTTCGAAATTCGCGCCTTCTCCGCCGCCAATGCCCTTTTTGATGGCGCGATCAATATTGTCGGCGGGCATGTTGGCGGAGCGGCACTTGAATAAAATCATCCGCAAGCGCGCGTTCATGTCCGGATCGCCGCCGCCGAATTTCGCAGCGACGGTGATTTCCCGGCTCAATTTTGAAAAGATTTTCGCGCGTTTGGCGTCAATGGCGCCTTTGAAGTGCTTAACCTTCGCCCATTTACTGTGTCCGGCCATGCGATTAAATATTCGTCGTTAGCGATCTAAATTCAGGCGGCCTCGACAAACACGGCGGTGCCATAACAAAGGACTTCCGTAATGCCGGGGGCGATTTCCGTGGCGTCATAACGCACCCCGATCACGGCATTTGCGCCCAGCGCGCCGGCGTGGGTAAGCATCAGGTTGTAGGCGTCTTCCCGCGCCCGCTCGCACAGGCTCGAATACAGTGAAATATTGCCGCCGAAGATGCTCTGGATACTGGCCCCGAAATTGCCAATGACCGAGCGCGAGCGCACGATGATGCCGCGCACAACACCAAAGGATTTCGTGACGCGATAGCCGGGCAGTTCAAAGGTCGTTGTCGTCAATGGATGGGTCAGGCTCATAGTTCCGGCAATTGAACACGAGCGGAGGGGTTCGCAAAAGCCAAAAAAACCGAACTCATACCGGCGCCAGGAACGAAAACGCGGGAAGATTCCGCAGCACCAGAAAAACGAGCGCCACCACGAGGAAGGTCCACAGGGCAACCGGGGGGATAAAAAAGCGCGCCGGCCGGCGAAGGCGTTTCTGATTCAAATACCAAATACCGCGCGCCGCCAGCAAGGGCAGGGAAACGACAAATAAGGCGTTGTCATGCAAAGCCAACAAGATGTTTCCGTGCAACAATTGATACGCTGCCCGCGTTCCACCGCAACCGGGACAGTAGAGGCCGGTCAACAGATGGAACTGGCAAATCGGGTAAAAACTGTGCCTGGTGGGATCAAAAAAGTACAAAATCGCCGCTCCGGCAACAGCGGCAAAGACGAGCGCCGCAGTTGCAAAAAACGCCAGGGAAGGCGCGGGCCGCGGAATTTTTGGCGGAACAGAGGATTGCGCGGTCATGGCTTAATACCGGGGAAAGTGCTGCCAATGATGCGTGATGTGAATGTTCCCGTTGGCGGCGTTGGCAAATAAAATCAGAAGCCCCAGTAACAGAGCCACTGCCGACACCACAATTCCGACGATGGCCAGGGCGCGGCCTTCGTAGATGTCAGGCATTTCGTTGATTTGGGAAAGCCCGATAAGAGAAAAAATCAATCCGAGCGCGCCCAGCGGGATATTGAGGCAACAGCAACAACAAAAGCAATTTGCCACAATTCCAAATATCAACCCCCAAAGCGCCGAGGCATTTGTTTGGCGATGCACCGGTGTGACCGGCCGAAACGGCGGCGGGGCGGCTGCCGGGAAATTCGCGGCAAATTCAGGCAGAACGCCGAGCGGTTTCCATTCCGCCGCCCCTTCCGCCAGGGTTTGGGTAGAGGCGTTTGCCCGGCCTTCCAGGATCCATCGCCGCAATTGGTCCGCGCTCACCGGACCGTATTGGCGGCCATCTGCTCCCACGATTTTATACATAGACTTTGGGGACGTTTTAGAGGCTATCGAACCTGAATGCAACCCAAATGCCGGCCCCGGCGGCCTCGCCGCGTCTTTAAATTTTTCTATTCGCCTTCATGGTCGCCGCGCGCTTTGCCACTGTCAGCCACGATTCCGCGCCTGGCTCCCGACACGAAATCTAACAGAATTTTCGCGGATGCGCTGGAAAAACTTTTTTGGGCCTCCTCCAGCGCCTCACGGAAATTTTTCCCGCTCCGAAACAGGAGCTTGTAAAGCTGCTTGAGTTCAACGCGGTCGGCGGCGGAAATTCCGGCCCGCCGCAGACCCACGACATTCAGCCCGCACATCTCATTTTCCCGCAACGCGACGCAAAAGGGCGGCAGGTCCTTGCTGATCGCCGAGCCACCCTGCATCATCGCCAGCGCGCCAACCCGGCAAAACTGGTGAACCAGACAGTTGCCGGAAACAAATGCGCGGTCCTGGACCACCGCATGCCCGGCCAGCAGCGCGCCACCCGCAATAATGGTGTCGTTGCCGATCGCGCAGTTGTGGGCAACGTGCGAATGTTGCATCAGGAAATTGCGCGAACCAATGACCGTCTCGTCAGTTGTTTTGGTGGAACGATGTATAGTCACATGCTCGCGAAAGACATTATTGTCGCCAATTCGCAGGCCGGTCGGCTCATTTTTATATTTCAGGTCCTGCGGGGCGTCGCCAATGACGCAGCCGGCGTGAAATGCGTTGCCGGCGCCGATTTTTGAAAGCCCGGTCAAATAGACGTGCGGGCCAATGACGCAGTTCGGCCCAAGCTCGACTCCTTCGTCGATAACGGCATAAGGCCCGACGCGAACCGTGTTGTCCAGTTTTGCCTTCGGATGAATAATGGCCGACGGGTGAATCATTAATCGCGGGATTTTTGTCCACGGATTTCGAAAAGTCGAGAAGGATGAGACGCGCCTCGTGAGCGCGGTTAAGGCATCAAACCGGCTCTGCGACCAGATCGTAATCTGTATGGCCGATGATTTTCACCCGGGCAAATTGGCCCGGCGCGATTTGGCCGCGAATAAAGACACGGCCGTCAATATCCGGCGCGTCCGCATCGCCACGCGCGACAAAGAACCTCCCGGCCAACGGCAATTTCGAATCGTTTTCACCCCGCAAAAACCCGTGTTCCCAGGAGCTGACATTGGCATTCTGCAATTGCTCCGTGTCTGCCTTGCCCTCAACGAGCACCTTGATTTCCCGGCCCACAAACGCCTGGGAAATCTCCCGGGCGATTTTGCGTTGCTCAGCCATGGCGATCTTTCGGCGTTGCTGTTTGACGCGGTCATTGATTTGCCCCGCCATCGCCCCGGCACGGGTACCCTCTTCCTTGGAATAGGTGAAGACGCCCAATCGCTCAAATCGCGCCTGGCGGATAAAATCCAACAGCGTTTTGAAACATGCTTCAGTTTCCCCGGGAAAACCCACGATAAATGTGGTCCGCAACGCGATGCCCGGCACGCCCGCGCGAATGCGTTTGATTAAGTCACAAATGTATTGCTGTGACGTTTCGCGGCGCATGCGTTCCAGCATGTTTTCGTGAATATGCTGGAGCGGAATGTCCACGTACCGGGCCACTTTTTTGCATTCGCCAATGGTGCGAATGAGATCATCCGTCCAGTGCGCCGGATGCGTATAAAGAAGCCGGATCCAAAAATCGCCTTTGAGCGAATTCAGTTCGCGCAGCAGGGAACAGATCGTGGTTGCCTCGACCGGCAGCGAACTGGCGGCCGCCGAAAACTTTTCCGGCGAGGAAATGGCGCGGCTATGGTTCGGCCGCAAATCCAGGCCGTAGTAGGTGGAGTCCTGGGAAATGAGGTTGATTTCCTTCACGCCGGCGGCAATGAGCGCTTTAACTTCAGCCACGATGTCGCCCTGGGCGCGGCTTCGATGCGACCCGCGCATTCGAGGAATAATGCAGAAACTGCAGGGGTGATTGCAGCCTTCGGCGATTTTGACGTATGCGAAATGATCGGGCGTGAGCCGGAAACGCGGAGTCGCAAAATCAGGAATGAACGAAGGCCGGCTGTGCACCTCAATCAATGGCCGTTCATCTGCCTTTGAATCTTCTGATCCGGGGGCGGATTTTTTCTCCAGTTCAGCAAAACGTTCGATAATTTTTGTTTTGGATTTCGTTTTCGGCGCGCGAGGCGATTTCCGGATTCGTTCCGCCCGTGTTTGAAGCGCCGATTTAACGATCTCCGAAACGCGGGTCACCTGGTCGATCCCCATGAACGCATCCACTTCCGGCAGGAGTTTGGGAAGTTCTTCACGAAATCGCTGCGGCAAACAGCCCGAGACAATCAAACTTTGACCGCGATTTTTTGCGTCGCGGATCTCGGCGGATTCGAGGATCGTATCGACGCTTTCTTCCTGGGCGGAATCAATAAACGAGCAGGTATTAACGATCAGCGCATCCGCCTGGGCGGCATCATTGGTGACCTGGATGCCGTCTTTTAACAGCGAGCCAAGCATGATTTCCGCGTCCACGAGATTCTTGGCGCAGCCCAGCGAAACCAGGCCGACCCGCAAGGGGCGCCCATCATCGATTTGCTGCTTTTTATTGGATGACGATTTAGCCACGAAGGTACATGGTATACGATAATTGACT
>DASYZW010000468.1:0-2369 GCA_035945915.1 Verrucomicrobiia bacterium
TCGAATTCAGCGGAGATGCCGTAATTTTGTTCGCTCATGCCTTGCCTCCTTTCAGGCCGTTGACCGCGCGATGCGGGTCGGCCTCGGGCGAGACGCCTTTGACTTCAGAAATCGGAATCATCGGCAGGAAACGCACGAACAACAGATAGAGCATGAAAAATGCGCCGAGCGTGCCGAGGTACACGGCCACGTCCACCCAGGTCGGATAATAGACGCCACAGTTGGCCGGGAGAAAATCCTGATACAACGAACCAACGATAATCACGAAGCGCTCAAACCACATGCCGATGTTCAGCAGGACCGCGATCGTGAAAACCAGGAACAGGTTTTGACGCACTTTTTTAATCCAGAACAATTGCGGGAGCGATGCGTTGACGACAATCATCATCCAGCCGCCATACCAGTATTGATGGCCGAACATGCGATGGCCAAAGACCCAGGCGTCGTAGGGATTCCCCGAATACCAGGCGATAAAGAACTCCACGACGTAGATGTAAGACATGATGCAGGACATCATCAGCGCCATTTTGCAAATCTTGTCGATGTGCCCCAGGGTGATGACGTCTTCAAGCTTGCACCATTTGCGAAGCGGAATGAGCAGCACCAGGATCATGCCGAAACCGCAGCAAACGGCGCCGGCGACGAAGTAGAACGGGAAAATGGTTTCATGCCAGCCGGCGATTTGGGCAGTGGCGAAGTCCATGCCGACGATCGAGCTGACCGTGAACACCAGCAACGTCGCCAGACCGGATAGAACGAGATAGGCCTTTTCGAAATTCTGCCACTGCCGGGCCGAACCGGTCCAACCCAGGGCAAACACTCCATAGAGGAATTTTCGCACGGGGGTTTTGGCGCGGTCACGCATCAACGCGAGGTCCGGAATCAAACCCATGTACCAGAACGTCGATGAGATTATCAGATACGTGTTCACCGCGAAAACGTCCCACATGAGCGGCGAACGGAAGTTGGGCCACATACCTTCATAGGTGGGCACCGGGAACATGAACCAATCGAACCACGAACGTCCCACGTGGATGCCTGGATATAGCCCCGCCATCATGACGGAGAAAACGGTCATCGCTTCCGCCGCCCGTCCGATGACGGTGCGCCAATGCTGCCGAGTGAGGAACAACATTGCGGAGATCAGCGTGCCTGCGTGCGCCACGCCGACCCACCAGACGAAATTGATAATGTCCCAGCCCCACATCACGGGCATGTTATTGCCCCAGACACCAACCCCCGTGGAAATCTTGTAGATCAGCGACAGCGGCAAAATGACCGTCGCGCCGAAAGCCGAAGGCATAAACAGCAGCCACCACCACATCGGCGTCTTGCCCTCGTTAAACGCAGTCAGTTTGTCCGTGAGCCAGCCCAGGCTTTCCCGCGGGACAGGCGTCATGCGCCGCAGTTCCGCCGGCGGCGCCAGCGATTCCAGCGCGCCAGCCTTCGCACCCGGCTCAAATTTTGTTGCTGATTCAGCCATTGATTCTTCGCGTTTAACCTTGAGGCGCCTCTTTTACGCCGCCGAAGGCTTTGTATTCTTCCGTGCTGTAAGGGTCGTGATAATCCGGCATCGTGGGATTCGGATTGCGAACGCGAGCCAGATAAGTCGTGCGCGGCTTGGTCAGCAATTCCTGCAGCACCGAGTAATTGCGCAATTGGGACTTCCATTTTGAAACCGTGCTGTTCGGGTCGCTGATATCGCCGAAGACGATCGCCCCAGCCGGGCAGGCCTGTTGGCAGGCGGTTTTGGGGATCGTGCCCTCGGACTCCTTCAAACGCACATTGCCGGACGCGCCGGCTTTGACCTTTTGGGCGATTTCCGCCTGCTGGATGCGTTGCACGCAATAGGTGCATTTTTCCATGACACCGCGCATACGCACCGTAACGTCGGGATTTTTTGAAAGCTTGATGAGGTCCCATTCGTCTTCGGAACGCATCGGCGCCTGCCGATCTTTCCACCATGTTGCGAGATCCCATTTTCCGTTGGTCGAATGCAAAATGGGCGTGGGATACAACGGCCCCTTCAAATCTTCGAGCGGACGCTTGTTGTAATCGAAATAGTTGAAACGACGGACTTTGTACGGGCAGTTGTTTGAGCAATACCGCGTGCCAATGCAGCGGTTATAGGTCATGACGTTCAGGCCTTCTTCGTCATGCGAGGTCGCATTCACCGGACACACGTTCTCGCATGGCGCGGCTTCGCACATCTGGCAGAACATCGGTTGCGTGACCGCCTGGACATCTTCAATCCAATTCTCAAATTGCTGGTGGTCGTCGGCCTGATTTTCGTCCGCGTTGGGGTCCAGGAGCGAGGGATTGTTTTTGCGCTTCGGATCAGTCGTGTAATAACGGTCGATGCGCATCCA
>DASYZW010000469.1:0-4964 GCA_035945915.1 Verrucomicrobiia bacterium
AAGCAGCAAGAAATACGGGAGCACATTACCCGGTATTGCAACCCAATCAGAATTTCACGCTAAATCCAGCGGCGAATGCCAGAGCCGGATTATTGACGTGCCCGAAGCCCCGGCCCATCCCGGGCCCGCCGGCGACGATGAAGGGATTCCAAACGACCCCGACGCCGCGGCCTCGCCAGAACAGATTGCCGTGGACATCGCTTTTCGAGTGATTGCCGACCATATTCGCACCTTGAGTTTCGCCATCGCGGACGGGATTCAGCCCGGCAATGAAGGGCGCGGCTATGTCCTGCGCCGCATTTTGCGCCGCGCGGTGCGCTACGGTCGAAGCCTGGGTTTTCACGAACCGTTTTTCTTCAAGCTCGTGGACGTGCTCGCCGAAACCATGGGCGCAGTGTTCCCCGAAATTCGCGCAAAGCGCAAGCATGTGCAGGATACAATTCGATTCGAGGAAGAAGCGTTCAACAAGACCCTCGACCGGGGAATTGAGCTGTTCAACGAAGAAACCGCGCGCACGTCCGGCGCAAAGTCGATCCCGGGTGAATTCGCATTCCAACTCTATGACACCTACGGCTTTCCTCTCGACCTTACTGAGTTAATGGCCCGTGAGCGCGGTTTGACCGTGGACAAGGAAGGCTTCGAGAAATTAATGGAGGAACAGCGCGAACGCGGCCGCGCCGCGCAGAAAAAGGAAATCATCACCCTATCGCAAATCGAAACGACCGCGCCGACAAAATTTGTCGGCTATGAAAACCTCGCCGTCGAAGCCAAAGTCCTGGAAATTGTTTCGCTCAAGGACAAAACTGCGGTTGTGCTCGACACCTCGCCACTGTACGCCGAAATGGGCGGCCAGGTGGGCGACACCGGTCAAATTGAACAGGGCGCGCAATTCTGGCGCATTACCAATACGCAGAAGTCGGGGAATACCTGGCTGCATATCCTTGAGAACGGCAATGATCTTCCTGCGTCCGATTCAACCGTAACCCTGGCTGTGGATCGCAATCGCCGCTCCGCCATTCAACGCCATCACACGGTCACCCATCTGCTGCACTGGGCATTGCATGAAGTCGTGAGCCGCGAAGCGTCGCAAAAAGGCTCCTACGTCGGCCCCGAAAAACTGACCTTCGATTTCAATAGCCCGCCGCTCACCCCGCAACAGGTCGTGGACGTCGAAAAGCTCGTCAACGAACGGGTTCTCGAAAACGGCGGAGTCTCCTGGACCGAACTCCCCTACGCTGAAGTCCGGTCGCGCAAAGATGTGATGCAATTCTTTGGTGATAAATACGGTGACACGGTGCGGGTCGTTCAAATCGGCGGGCATCCGGCCAGGCTCGATGGCTATTCAATGGAACTCTGCGGCGGCACCCATACGCGCGCGACGGGCGAAATCGGACTGTTCCGTATTTCCGCCGAAAGCGCCATCGCGGCGGGCGTGCGGCGCATCGAGGCCGTCGCCGGCCTCGAAGCTTACCGGCACGCCAATGAAGAGTTGAACGTCATTAGAGCGCTGGCCAACAAGGTCAATTCACCGGTTCACGAACTGGAAAAGAAAATCGAATCATTGCTGGAGCACCAGAAAGCTTTGGAGAAATCCCTCCGAACGGCCACCCTGCGTGAAGCCTCAAATGTTGCCGGCAATTTGCTGGAACACGTTCATCCCGTGAACGGCATTCCGTGCGTCGTCCATAACGTGGGCGGCGTGGATGGCGATTTTCTCCAGGCCGTTGCCGACTCGTTGAAAGGCCGGCTGAAAGGCGTGATCATCCTGGGCGGCGCTTCCGCCGGCGCGGTTTCGCTCGTGGCCGCGGTATCTCCTGAATGGACATCCAAAATTCAGGCGGGAAAAATCATCCAGCAAATTGCCCCGATCGTCGGCGGCAAAGGCGGCGGCAAACCCGACAACGCCCGCGGCGGCGGCAAAGACGCCGGCAAATTGGACGAGGCCCTGGCGAAGGCAAAGAGTTTGCTCGCCTGATCCTGACGTATTTGCCGTAGTTTGGCAGGGACGTCGCGCTGCTGCGATCTCCCCGCCCGCGTGGAGTGGGCGGAACTACCGCTTTAGGACGTCCAACCATCCAGGCTGAACTTTATCGTCTCTCCCGAAACTGCCGCAGCGCCACATACGGATCCACTCGCGTCAGCACGAAATTCGCCCAGCGATATTTCCATCGCTGCCACCACGGCTGGCTCTGATGCCAGGTTTCCGGCTCGATCCGCCGGGCGTTCGCCAGGATATTATCAAATACTTCAGCCGCGCCCTCGGCAACGCCTTTGTCATAAAAGCGAATCACCAGTTCGTAATTCAACCTCAGGCTCCGGATATCAAGGTTCGCCGATCCAATGTACGTAACAGGTCCAACACAAATTAATTTTGCGTGAAGGATCTGGGGTTCATATTCATAAATTTCCACCCCGGCCTGCATCAGCCGTTTGTAGAAGTTTCGCGCTGCCAGCCGCGAAATGGGCACGTCGGTTTTGCCGGGCAGGATCAGGCGCACACGGCCGCCCCGGCGCGCGGCGTGCATCAACGCCCGGCGCAACCGATACGTCGGCAAAAAATAAGCGCTCACGATCCGGATATCTCGCGCATTGGCCAGGTCACGCCTCAAAAGTTTGGAAAATGAGGCCGGCTTTGGAGCCGGATGTCGGGGCGGCGGATCTTCGCATCGGAAGACGCTGTGACGCCGGACAAAAATACGCCTCAATGGATGCCGGCCCGGTTCGGCAAACGAAAAAAGCTCGTCGAATGACGCCGCCAGCGCCACAACCAGGTCCGGGTTTTCGATTCGCGCCCCAACGTCGCACCAACCACACGCCACGCCGTCGCCGTCGTACTCATCCGAGATATTGAAACCGCCCACATAAGCCAGGCGGTCGTCGCATACGAGCAATTTCCGGTGATCCCGCACCGCAAACCGCCAAAAACTGAGCCGATTAAAACGGCGAACCCGGGCGCCGGCGGCAACCAGGGCGTCAAAATAATTGGCAGGAAGCGACCACGAACCAAAATCATCCACGAGGACTGAAACCAGGATACCACGTTTTGCCGCCGCCAGGAGAGCATCAAGGAACAATCGCCCGAGGCGGCCATCGGAATAGATATAAGTCTCAAGTCGAACAGAATCGCGGGCGTTCTCGATGGCCTCGAGCATCGCCGGAAAAATTTTCCGGCCCGCGCAAATCCATTCGAGTGGATGGGACATGAATCAATATAGTTGCCGTTGCGCCAAAGGCAAAGGGGAGGAGAAAGCAGACGTCCGGAAATCGACCCGTCTCTCTTCAATGTTCCATGCCTGCGCGAGCCGTTACGGCCCGGGCGAAGCGGAAGGAGAAGGCTGCCCCGGCATCCCGCCCGGCCGGTTCATAATCGCCGATTGCATCAGGTCCTGGATGCTTCCGTATTTGGTGAAATGCGCGGGGGGATCAAACAATCCTGCCGCCGGTTTATCAAATGAAATATTTTGAAAATCAATCGTCACAGGCATGCCCTCTTCGGCCGTGGTGATTCTAACGGGAAAATTGTTTAAATCCGTGGCATTCCAAACCGTAAAATCATTGGATTGCGCGCTGTTCGTGATGACGACGTCGTTTTTGACACAGGAATGGCCATTTACGGTCTCCTCACCCATCCTGGTGGTTTGCACTTTGAACTCTCCGGCTGCCGCGGATGCCGGTATGGCGATGGCCACATACGAACGGATATGCGGATAGATCATGTAGGCGTTCTTTTTGTCCGCGGTAGCGATGCTGACCACATCGTCCATGCCGATCGTCTTCATTTGGGCTGCCGCTTGTAACGCTTGCGGTGGAAGGTTCGAACTGTCAACGTCCGCCATGTTCACCTCGGTCCACGAATTTTCATGGTCAAACACCATTTTGGCTTTGACCGTCATCGGGCCGCTCGGACCGGCAATCGCGGTGACCATGGTCGCCGAAAACACCTGATTGGCGCCAAACAGTTTTTCCATGCCGTTGTCAAACCCGCCGCCGCCGGGACCGCCGCCGCCCTCCATCTGGGCAAACGCCGGAACGCCCCAGGCCAGGGTGGCAAATAGAAGGGAAAGGAGTTTTCTCATGCACGAGACGATGCCGGATAAACCCTAAAAGGCAAGCGGCATTTTAACGGCCCTCGTCCAAAGTCTTTACTCACCTCCGTTTTTCCTTTTTCGATTTGAACCCCGATGGCATTGTGTCTGGCCATGGTTTCGCAGGAAGCAATTTTAGACGCGCTTAAAACCGTCAAATATCCCGGTTATTCGCGCGATATCGTTTCGTTTGGCCTGATCAAAGACATCTCTGCTGCGCATGGCGATGTCGGCGTTCTAATCCAACTGAATTCAGCGAACGCCGGGGTTGCCGAGCAAATCAAAACTGAAACCGAACGCGCCCTGAAGAGTCTCTCCGGGGTCAATCGCGTTCACGTGGACGTTCGCATGCCCGAAACGGGACCAACCCCCGGCGTCCCAAACCCGTTTGCGAACCAGGCGCGCGTTCCGGGGATTAAACAGGTCATCGCCATTGCCAGCGGCAAGGGTGGAGTGGGAAAATCAACCTGCGCCGCAAACCTGGCGTGCGCGCTGCAACACAGCGGGTCGCCCACCGGCCTCCTGGACTGTGACATTTACGGCCCAAGCATTCCACTGATGATGGGCATCCATGAAAAGCCGACGGTCAGTCCCGCGGAAAAGCTCGTTCCCCCCGTCTCCCATGACGTCAAGGTCATGAGCATCGGCTTGCTCATTACCGATGACCAGCCGGTGATCTGGCGCGGGCCGATGATTACCAAAACCATCCAGCAATTTCTCCATTCAGTTGAATGGGGCGAACTGGAGTTTTTGCTCGTGGATTTGCCGCCGGGCACGGGCGACGCCCAGCTTTCCCTTTGCCAGGCCGTGCCGTTGCACGGCGGAGTCATCATCACGACACCGCAAGAGGCCTCATTGGGTGTCGTGCGCAAGGGCATC
>DASYZW010000470.1:0-2417 GCA_035945915.1 Verrucomicrobiia bacterium
CGGCTACCTTTAAAAATGTATTTTCAATGTCGCTGGTCCGTTCCGCCGCCGGCCACTTTAATGCGGCGCGGTAAAATTCGTCCAACTTGGAAACCCCATACAACAAACGGACCGGGGTGTTGATGGCAACATAACGGTCAAATTGAATTAGCGGCAATACGTTCGTGACGGGGGCGATGCTCACTTCTTTCACGCCTTGCTTCCCTTGGAGAAAGCGCAAAATGGATCCTTTAGTGCTGACGCAATAATGATTGGTCGGTCCGGTAGCGGCGACGAACAAAGATTCAAATGCGCCCATGGAATATCCCATTAAAACTTTGCTGCCTATCCGGCCCGGATACGACTGATTCAACCGAAGATCAATCCGGGTGAGAGCGACGTCCACGTCGTGGCCATCCACCGGCAGATAAGCGGGCGCCGCCGCCGTGGACGCGTGTTCCATGAACTCGTAATTGAACGGGCTACTGATACAGACGACGGAGTAGCCGTTGCGATAGACCAACTCCGCCAACGCCAGAGCGGTTTCGGCCAGCCGATGTGAACCCAACCCGGGGACGATGTAAACCATGGGCGCCTTACCCGGTTGCAGCCAGAAGGTGAATTTTAATTTTCGGCCAGTGCTTGGAATCAGGACCGACCGGGTCTTCCCGCGATTTGGGAATTCAGGGTCCCGAAAGGTGAAGAAGACGGATTGAAGGGTTTCGAGCGAGGCCGGATCCTGTTTTCCCTTCACCTGAAAATCCGCGACCCGGTCTTTTCTTACGAAACTCCAGGCATATTGTATCTCGGAATACGCGTCCATTTCAGTCCGGCTAAAACGCACATAATCATCCACCGAGTCGGAAAGATTGTTATACATGACTGCATAGGTGAGGTATGAATAGGGACCGAGCCAGGTCAGAGGATCGCTCGCGACAAATGAGTAAGGGGCAATGTAAATTAATGGATTGGCCGCCGTATCAGCAGCCAGGCCAACAGTATCGCGTTCGTTGCTCGGTCCAAAAATCGGCAGCATCAAAAAGAGCTTCGGCTTCCAACCCCACTTGCCGAACGTCTGGCCAAAATCCGCGTCTGATTTTGGAATCTTCCACCTGGTCGCCACATCAAAGACCCCGGCCACCCCGACGGTGGTGTTGTAAACGAAACGACAGGTTTCATCACGCGCGCCGCTCCACTTGCCTTGAAGCAGATTATTGATCAACCGTCCCGGATACATGAGGTTCACGCCAAAATTCCCGATTCCGGTGCGGATGGGCTTCACGACGACAAACCGATAAACCCGGCTCGTCGGCTTGATCGCGTCGGTCATCAGCGCCTTGTTGAAGCCCCACATCACGCGATTAAACGGCTCGAGGGGGTCGGCAACGGATTTAGGAAGGACAATGGTCTGTGGGTCAGCCTGACGCGGGTTAAAACCCGCCGAATCGTTGGTTAAAACAGCCGGCAACGTTTCAGCTTGCGAACTGGCAACCAGGCCCTTTGCCAACGCGGAAGCCAGAATCAAAAGCAGCTTATATGAGAAGAGAATGGCTACGGATGAATTTGCCTTCAAAGTTTTTGTCCATCCACGGTTTTCTCAATTCGCAATTGCCGCTCCGCAATCGAGTTTGTTTTAGAATCGGCAGGTTTAGGTTTATTGCCTTTGACCACGAGAATAGCGTAATTGGGAACCCGGAAGGGCGCTATGGGGTGTTCGCCTTATGCGTTTTTTCCAGGATAACGGCGACAGTGGCCAACAAAAGGCCCTTCGTTCGATCAGTGGTGGACGCCCTGCCCTCCGTAGCTCATCAGCGAAGGAGGGTCAAACTATCCCCACCACGCTTCAACGCTTCAACACAGGCATGCCTCCTTTGCGAACTTGGCGGACTTCGCGTGATGAAATTCCTCTGTTGCCTCCTGTTCAAATCGCCGTTCATGACGGGCCAAAGCCGGCTAAAGAAAACGCTAAATTTGAAGTTTAGAGCGCTAAGGCCGCAGGCTGAGCCGCTTAACGAACGCGTTCAACAAAAGGTTTGAAAACTTTCAGGCTGCGTTCGCGTTGAATTTCTGCTATTACAATTTTGTGAAAACTCACGGCGCAATTCGCATGACACCTGCGCAAGCGGCTGGACCGGAATGAAATCCCAAAATAAAGATATGAATACATGGTTCTGGTATGCCATCGGCGCAGCCGTTCTCTACGGCATGCATCAAATCTTCACTAAAATGGCGTCTGAAGGCATTAGCGACGGACTTGGCGGGTTTGTTGTGGAAGGAACTGCAGCTTTGACGATTTTGGTTTATCTGGCATGGCTCAAATTTGGCGGACAGTGGAATCAAACCTCTTCGCCTTCGGGCGTGTGGTATTCTGTGCTGACAGGAGTCTGCGTGGGGATCGGAACGCTTTTCTTTTTCATATTGTTTCAAAAGGGCGGACC
>DASYZW010000471.1:0-1924 GCA_035945915.1 Verrucomicrobiia bacterium
GCCGCCGAAGGCAACAAACTTGAAGCCGCCAAACGGCTGGGAATCGGCCGCCAGACGCTCTATAACAAGCTAAAAGCTTACGGGATAGAGGTTTAACACGCCGAAAGCTTGGAAGTTTTGCCGAGGATCCACTGCCCATATACGGGCAGTAGCAGGAACTCACCATCCGAAATCACTGTTTCTGTTATTTTTCAAATGTCATATCAACGTATCCAGATACGTTGATTTTTAATTTGCATCCAATCGGGTGTTCCGTTATTGTTGCACCCGATGCCGCACAAAATTGAACATCTCCAGCGCCTGTTGCGCGAGCGTATCGTCATCCTGGACGGTGCGATGGGCACGATGATTCAGCAGCGGAAGCTGGACGAAGCCGCCTTCCGCGGCGTGAGGTTTGCCGGTTGGCAAGGTAAGGAACTCAAGGGACTGAATGATCTGCTGAACCTGACGCAGCCCCGGATTATCGAGGAAATTCACTACCAATATCTCGAGGCCGGCGCGGACATTGTAGAAACCAACACGTTTAACGCCCAGGCTATTTCGCTGGCCGATTACGGAATGGAATCGCTGGCGCGTGAAATTGCCGTGGCCGGCTCCGAATGCGCCCGGCGGGCGGTTGAGAGTATAGAGAGGGAACAGCCCGGCCGGGTCTGTTTCGTGGCCGGAGCAATTGGTCCCACAACGAAAACATCGTCTTTTTCGACCGACGTCAACAATCCCGGTGCCCGGGGCTGCACCTACGACGAACTGGTGATAGCATATGCCGATCAAGTACGGGGCCTTTTAGATGGCGGAGTGGATCTGCTGCTCGTCGAAACGATATTCGATACTCTGAACGCCAAAGCGGCGTTTTTTGCCATTCTTACCGTTTTCGAGGAAAGAGGCATTGTCCCGCTACCGTACGGCGCGGAATTGCCTAAAAGAGGACAAGTGGTTCCGCTTTTGGCCTCGGTGACGTTCATCCAGGCCGGCAGCAATCGCGGCGTGACCGGGCAGACTGTTGAGGCGTTTTGGAATTCGATTTCGCACGTGCCGTTATTATCGGTTGGAATGAACTGCGCGCTCGGTCCCAAGGAACTGCGCCCGCTGATTGCCGAGCTTTCGGAGGTCGCGCCGGTTTATTTGAGCACGCATCCAAACGCGGGACTGCCCAATCCGCTATTACCCACGGGCTTTCCGGAGACTCCGGATTCATTTGCGCCCCAATTGCGCGATTGGGCTGAGGCCGGCTGGTTGAATATTGCCGGAGGTTGCTGCGGAACGACGCCGGCCCACATTCGGGCGCTTGCCGCGGCGCTGGCCGGTTTGCCGCCGCGCAGAGTCCCTACGGTCCAGCCGTATCTGCGATTGAGCGGTCTGGATGCGCTGACGGTCCGTCCCGAAGCGAATTTCTTGAATATCGGCGAACGCACCAATATCGCTGGTTCGCCGAAGTTCGCCCAATTTATCAAGGCCGGAGATTTCGAATCGGCGCTGACCGTCGCCCGGCAGCAGGTCGAGAACGGCGCGCAGGTGATCGACGTGTGCATGGACGAGGGGATGATCGACGGTGTGTCGGCGATGACGCGGTTTCTCAACCTGATTGCTAGCGAGCCGGACATTTCCAAGGTTCCGGTAATGGCGGATTCATCGAAATGGGAAGTAATCGAAGCAGGGCTGAAATGCCTCCAGGGCAAAGCCATCGTCAATTCCATTTCGTTAAAGGAAGGCGAGGAGAAGTTCCTGCGCCAGGCGAAACTGGTCCGTCAATATGGCGCCTCGGTCGTGGTGATGGCGTTTGATGAGCGCGGCCAGGCCGACACATTCGAACGTAAGATTGAAGTTTGTAAACGCGCTTACGATCTGCTGGTGCAGAAGGCCGGTTTTGCGCCGCAGGACATTATTTTTGACCCGAACGTCTTGACCGTTGGCACGGGAATGGAGG
>DASYZW010000472.1:0-10994 GCA_035945915.1 Verrucomicrobiia bacterium
GAAACCAAGATCGAATTGCCGAAAGTCGAAGCTTCCAAAGTTGAGGCTCCCAAAGTTGAATTGCCCAAGATTGAAGTTCCCAAAATTGAAGATAAAAAAATTGAGACTCCCAAGGTGGAGACTCCCAGAATTGAATTGCCGAAACTTGAACCATTGGCGGAACCTGCTTTAGCGACTGCGGCAATTGAGTTTCCGAAAATTGAACAGCCTAAGATTGAAGTTCCATCTCCGGCGCCTGCTCCAGTCAAGGCACAGGAAGCGAAGCCGGAGCCCGAGTTAAAGCCGGTATCTGAGCCGGAACCGCAACCGGTAGCGCAGCCCCTGACGGCGGAAACTAGGCCTGCCAAGTCACAGGCCAGCGCGGAAAAGCCAACGATTTCACCTAATCCCAAACCGCAACACACAACACCAAAAATGGAAACGACAAAAAAACCAACGATCGACGAAGCAGCGCGCGGCGTAGCGCAGATCATCTTCGGAGACGAGAACCTCAATGACATGAACGTGCGTTTGACTCGCATTGCCCTGGAACGTTACAACGTGCCCGGGACGCAAAAGCTCGATGACGTGGCGCGAGGCGTGAGCCAAATCATTTTCGGAGACGACAAAGTTTCCGAAATGAATGTTCGCCTCACCCGAATCGCGTTGGAGCGTTACAATGTCGCCGAAGTTCTCCATCTGAATGGATCGAACGGGGCGCCGGCGAATGGCGTCGCGGCATAATTTCTTCCAGAGTCTTCGAACTCCGGCGTGAAAGCAGGGCGGTCTGAGTGCCATGAGTGAGCATGATGCCATGAATGACACGATTGCCATGCCCTCGCGGGCAGTTTGCCCGTTACGCGCGCGTCATGACGTTTTAGCGTTCGAGGATTTGCTGATTTCCTGCGCCGGCTCGCAGCCGGGGATTTCGGTGGGGATAATGCGCGCTCCGCGTTTGTAGCCATAATAGGCGTAGGCCCAGTTGATCAAAACGGCGATACGGTTACGAAAGCCCACCAGGAAGATCAAGTGGACGAACAGCCACATGAGCCATGCGGGATAACCGGAGAGATGGATTCTACCCACCCACGCGACGGCCGCTGAGCGGCCGATCGTCGCCATGGTTCCTTTGTCTACATACTTGAAAGGCGGCCGCGACGCGCGAGTTCCGAAACGAATGTCATCCCTGACAAGCGCGGCGACATGACGGCCCATTTGCATGGCGGCAGGTGAAACGCCGGGGACCGGTTTGCCGTCCGCGCCGATGACCAGGGCCATGTCGCCGATGGCAAAAACTTCCGGATAGCCGGGAACGCTCAAGTCGGCTTCCGCTTTCACACGTCCGGCTTTGTCCAATTCCACTCCCAATTTTTTTGCGACGGGCACGGCGGAAACGCCCGCCGCCCAAAGAATGGTCCCGGCGTTAATCGTTTCGCCATTTTCGAGTTCTACCTGACCCTCGCGGATATTTTTGACGCGGGTTGAGGTGCGTACGTGGACCCCGAGAGCTTCCAATTGGCGTTGGGCGCTGATGGACAGATCGGGAGGCAAATATCCGAGCACGGCCGGCCCGCCTTCGATCAAAATAATTTGCGCCTGCGTGGGATCGATGCGCCGAAAATCGCGCCGAAGGACGGTCCGGGCCAATTCGGCAAAAGCCCCTGCGAGTTCCACGCCGGTAGGGCCCGCGCCAATGATGACAATGGTCATCAACTTTGATCGTTGCTCTTTTTCCGCGCCATTTTCGGCCCGCTCAAAGGCCAGCAGGACTTTACTGCGGATGCGGACGGCATCGTCAATGGATTTAAGCCCGGGCGCGAACGGTTCCCATTCAGGGTGTCCGAAATATGCATTGCATGCGCCAAGGGCGAGTACCAGATAATCGTATTTTAGCGTGTTTTCGCACAACAGGAGTTTGCGCTCTGCGAGGTTAAAATCCAGGACGGTATCCATCAGGACGGTGATGTCGCTGCGATTGGCGAAAATGGATCGAATGGGCTGGGCGATTTCCGGCGCGGAAAGACCGGCGGTCGCAACCTGATACAGCAAAGGCTGGAACAGATGATGATTCATCCGGTCCACAAGAGTTATGCGGGCGCCTTCGCTGCTGAAAAATTTGCAAAATTCCAGTCCGCCAAAACCTCCGCCCAGGACGACGACGTGCTTTTCGTTCACGACATAATCTTCTCGAAATGAGCATCAATTGCAATTTCGAGATGCGGGAGCGCGTTTGGCAGGGGCGAATCCTGGCAATTCCCCGGGGAGGGACGCTGCGCTGCGATGCCCGCCCCGCGTCCAGCGGCGCAGCGAGGTTCGGCAGGTACGCTATCGCGTTTTGATATCCCACGCATCGCGGAGGCCATCGCCGATGAAGTTCAACGCCATGAGGGTTGTGACCAGGATGCCGCCGGGGAAAAGAATGAGCCACCAGTAAATGCGGACGGAATTGATCTGGCCGACGCCTTCGGCAATGAGTGTTCCCCAACTGGCCATTGGCGGTTGGACTCCCATTCCGAGGTAGCTTAGAAAAGATTCGTAGAGGATGACGGCCGGCATCGTCAGCGCCAGATACGTGATCACGATGCCCAACGTATTCGGGATGATGTGGCGGGAGATGACCCAGTGTGGACGGGCGCCAAGAGCGCGGCTGGCCTCTACAAATGCGCGGGTTCGCAGCGTGAGCACCTGCCCGCGAACAATTCGCGCCATGTTCAGCCAGGATATCGCGCCCAGGCCGACGAATAAAAGCACGACTCGTTCAGCGCCGACCATGAAGGGCGATTGATCGACGAAATGGATGTGCTTGATGGCTTCGCCTACGGTCGTGACCAGAACAATGACAAATATGATGGAAGGCTGCGAATAGAGCACATCCACGATCCGCATCATCACACTATCCGTTCGACCACCCGCATAACCGGAAACCGCTCCCCAGAGGACACCAATGACCAGGCTGACAAGCGTTCCGAACACGCCTACGAGCAGGGAGATTTGCGCCCCGTAGATGACTCGTGAAAAAACGTCGCGACCCAGAAGGTCAGTACCAAACCAATACTGCCTGTTGGGTCCCGCAAACTGAGCGTCCGAGAGATGGTCCGGATTATGAAGCTGCGCAAAATGGGCGGGAGCGACGTTCAACATTATGGGCCAGGCGACGATGGCCGCCAGCAGCAACGCCATGTACCAGGAAGAAACGACACAGATGCGGTTGCGTTTAAAACGCATCCAGGCGCGCTGTCCGGGCGAGGCGTGTTCGAAATTGGTCTTACTCATATTTCACCCGCGGATCCAGGAGGGTATACGCGAAGTCCACCAGCAAATTCAACCCGATGAGCAAAACCGCGTAGAGCAGCGCCAAACCGACGACCATTGTGTAATCGCGATTGTTGGACCCATTTACCAGAAAGACGCCAATGCCGGGAATTTGGAAGATACTCTCGACGATAAATGAGCCTGTCAGAAGGTCTGCCAGCATAGGGCCTGAATACGATACAACGGGCAGGATCGCGATGCGCAATGCGTGACGGGCCAATAATTCGGTTTCGCCCAGTCCTTTGGCGCGCGCGGCTGTAACAAATTCAGATTGCATGGCGCTGAGCATGCCTTCCCGGAATAGCCGGGCCACACGTCCCGAAAAGGAGAGGCCCAGCGCCGCCATGGGCAAAATGGCGCAGGCCGGTGATAACCAAAGGCCGACCGGCAGCCATTTTAATTTAATGGCGAAAATCAGGATTAATAGCGGAGCAATCACCATTCCCGGCACACACACGGCAAGAAGCGCGAAAAAGTTGCCCAGATAATCTACCCATTGACCGCGTCGCGCCGCCGCGAAGAAGCCGATGGGCAGGCCGGTGCCGATCGCGAAACAAAAGGCGAGCGCCCCGAGCGTCATGGAAACCGGCAGGCCCTGTGCAATGATGTCATTCACGGAATGGTTCCGGTATTTCATCGATGGGCCGAAATCGCCGTGTGCCAGGCCGCCGAGATATCGCAAATACTGTTTCCACACCGGTTCATCCAAATGATATTCGGCCAGGAGATTGCGTTGGATTTCAGGGGAAGCGGGCGCGCGTTCGCGGTCGAACGGTCCTCCCGGCGCGATATGCATCAGAAAAAAAGCTATCGAGCCGACGACAAGCACGACCGGAAGCGCAAAAGCGAGCCTGCGCAGAAAATACATGCGCCCCCTATTAACAGGGAAAAAGCGAAAAGGAAAAAGAAAAAAGTGGGGCGCTTCATTTGATTGCCGTCCAATTCCCATCTTGACGCTGCTCGCGGTAGGTTTATTTTCGGGCGCATGAGAATGATTTCAGTTTGGATCTGCCTTGTAATTCCGGCTCTAGCGTTCACGCCGCGCGCTCGGGCGCAGGACGCCGCGACGCAGGCGCAACTCGACAAAATCACCGGAGAAATCCAGGACGTGCAGGACAGCCTGGACGCCCAGGACAAGCGCATTAGCGCCCTTGAGAAGAAAATCAGCGACATGGCGGACAAAGTCAACACACCGCAGGGAAATGACTACGCGAGCGTGGACGATCTCAAAAAGCTTGCCGAGCAGGTCCAGGAAATTGACAAGAAGCGCCAGCAGGACAATGAAAAGATTTTGGATGCCCTGGAGAAGCTCAGCAAAGGCGGCGGTTTTCATCGGCCGCCGGCGGAAAACCCGGTGGACACGAATCCGGGTCCCGGCCAAACTACGAGCGGGGGCCCGCAGAACGGCTATGAATACACAGTGGCGCCCGGCAATACGCTAACGGCCATTGTCAAGGCGTACCGGGCGCAGGGTGTCAAAGTGACGGTGGAACAGATTCTCAAGGCGAACCCCGGTTTGAATGCAAATAATTTAATTGTTGGAAAGAAGATATTCATCCCGGCGCCGCAGTGAGGGAGCCGGAGGATCCTCTTTAGGCTGGCTGGCTCGCCGGGAGTTGACTTTGGCAAGGCGCAGTTACGATTCGTTCTTTTGGATGCGGTCCGGATGCCGCGCGCGGCTCAGGGCGGTGTCGTAAGTAATCAGGCATTTGCAGTATAGGTCGTAGAGGCAGTTGTCCATTAGAACCATGCCCTCTTTGCGCGAGGTCTGGATCGTATTTTCCATGTGGTGTAACTGCCCGTCCCGGATCAAGTTTCGCACTGCGTTGTTCGCGACCAGAAGTTCATACGCCAGCACCCGGCGTGTGCGGTCCGCGGCCGGCAGCAGTTCCTGCGAAATGATTCCCTGCAACGCATTGGCGAGTTGCAGGATGATTTGGCGCTGCATCGTGCCTTCGAAAACGCCGACAATACGCTCAAGCGCGTGGGCGGTATTCGGCGAATGCATCGTGGCCAGCACCAAATGGCCGGTCTCAGCCGCGGTGAGCGCGGTCAGGATCGCTTCGTGATCGCGAATTTCCCCCACGACGATCACGTCGGGGTCCTGGCGCAAGACGTGGATGAGCGCGCTGTTGAAGGAACGCACATCGGTCATGACTTCCTGTTGGACGACGATGGCCCGTTTATTCTGATGCACGAATTCGATGGGGTCCTCGATGGTGACGATCTTGCAGCGACGCTCGCTGTTAATCAGGTCAACGAGATAGTTCAACGTCGTGGTTTTTCCCGCCCCGGTGGGTCCGGTAATCAGCACCAGGCCGTTCGGGCGGCGCGCCATTTCATCAAGCTGCTTCGGCAGGCCGAGTTCTTCGCGCGAGGCGATGCGGTCACCGCAAAAGCGGAGGCTCAATTCCGGATGGCCGTCACGCCGATAGAGCGTAACGCGAACGCGGCCCGCCACGCTGTGCTGTAAGGAAATGCATAATTCCCAATCCTGCTCAAATTTTGCGCGCTGTTGCTCATTCAAGAGGCTGTGGGCCATTTCGGTGACATCTTTTTCAGTCAACGCATCCTCGTCGGCGAGAATAATTTCACCATTCACGCGGAACGCCGGGGGCACGCCCGCGACGAGGTGGAGATCAGACGCGTCTATATCGTTGACCGAGTTAAGGAATTTTTCCAGGCGTTGCATTTCAGTTTTTAAGCTTTTCCTTGATCCATCCCCGCAGCCGCGCGAGGGGGCCGGTGCGCGAGAGGCGAACGAGCGCCAGCTCAGCTTCGCGGCAATCCGGATTGAGTTGCCGCGCGTGGGTGAACGATACCCGGGCGGGATTGAGCAAGCCGATGGCCTGCTGGCAACATCCCAGCTCAAGCCACAAAGTAAAATGGCTGGCGTTCCATTCAATCGCCTGTTGAAGCAAATTCATCGCCAGAACAAATTGCTCATAATAAAAGCGGATGCGCGCCGCCAGCAAAGCGATGAACCAATCCTTTGGCGCCAGGAGCATCGCCTTGTCGAAACAATAATCGGCGCGTTGCTCTTTGCGGGCGAGCAGAATGTCACCGCGCGCCAGCCAGATATAAGGCGTGTCACCGCGTTCCTCGATCGACGCGTCCGAAAACGCCAGCGCGGCCTGCAAATCGCCGCCGCGCGCCAGGGCAACGGCCTTGGCGGCCAGCAATTCCGGCCAGGTTGGAAATTTTTCGAGCGCTTTGTCTGCCCAAAGTTTGGCTTCCTGATATTCTTCCAATTCAATCAGCATGCGAACTTGAGCTGTCCACGCCGTCGCGTTTTGTGGATTATATTCAAGAACTTTCGAGTAAAAACGCAGAGCTTGCTCGAAGTCGCCATTTTCAAATGCGGCTGTCGCCTGCGCCATCTGCCAGGCTTCCTCTTTGGCCACCGGAGTTGACTCGCGTCCCTGTTCCTCTTGGCCGCCGAATTCGAGATTGCCAAAACGGCTCATAGTAAGTCGGTCTTTGCCAGGAGATTGGTTCTCACGCTTCCATTTGCCTTTGCAAGGTCGCAATGGGCGCCGGCACTGCGCGCGCGGCCCGCGGCCCAATTTCGCAGACGGTTAATCTGCTCATCCATGGTTCTGGCCAGTGGCACCATTTGGGACAAGGAAGTCTGAATATTTTCCATGGCCAGTTCTGTTCGCGCATAAAACGCGTCATAAAGCGCGCTATTGACGGCCTCCTCAATTTCCGCGCCGCTGAATTCGGCGCTGGCTTGTGCCAGCTCATCGAGGTCAAATTTTGCCGGGTCACGCTTTCGTTTGGCAATGTGGATTCTGAAGATTTCTTTTCGTTCGCTCGCTGCCGGCAGGTCGATGAAGAAAATCTCGTCCAAACGGCCTTTGCGCAGCAATTCGGGCGGCAGATGAGAAATATCGTTCGCTGTGGCGACCACAAAGACCGGGGCAGTTTTCTCCGAGAGCCAGGTCAGAAACGTGCCGAAGACGCGCGCTGTTGTGCCGCCGTCGGTCGAGCCGGAGCCCTGTGAGCCGGCGAAAGCCTTGTCAATTTCGTCCACCCAAAGGATGGCCGGCGCCACGGATTCGGCCACGGAAATGGCGCGCCTGACATTTTCTTCGGAGGAACCGACCAGGCTGCCAAACATGCGGCCCATGTCGAAGCGCAGCAGCGGCAATTGCCATAAATTGGAAACCGATTTGGCGCAGAGGCTTTTCCCGCAACCCTGCACGCCAAGCATCAAAATGCCCTTGGGAAAAGGCAGGCCAAATTCACGGGCTTCGTTTGTAAAGGCGACGGCCCGCTTTGCAAGCCAGTCCTTTAAAACGCTCAACCCGCCGATCTGGGCAAAGTTTTCCTCTGTTTTGCAATATTCCAGGAGGCCGCTCTTCCGGATGATTTGTTGCTTTTCAGCAAAAACTTCGTTTACATCATCGGCGCCGAGGCCTCCGCCTTTGACGATAATCCTGGCGAAGACATTTTCCGCCTCTCCCAGCGTCAGGCCCAGCGCGGCCTGCAACAGCCGCTCGCTTCCTGCCTCATCCAATTCGATTTGAACCTGATGAGAGTCATTCACTTCCGCAACAATCCGTGCCAGTAATCCAGCCAGGTCATCCCGCGACGGCAGAGGATGATTCAGCAGGGTAATTTCCTTTTCAAGTTCCGCGGGAATTTCGACGACCGGGGAAACCAATATGATGGTTTTAAAACTGTTCTTGAGGTGGAGCGCAATTTCCTTGAGTTTGCGAATTATCGCGTAATTGTTCCTGCCCAGGAACGGATGAAAATCTTTGAAAATGAACATGGCCGGCTCGACCTGCTCGATGACCTGGTCAAGGGCCATCAATGGGTCTTTCGTCGCGGCATTGCGGTGTTTTTGGGACTGGATGGAGGTGCCGGCCGGAACAATGCCCGTGCTGTAGCTCCATTCAAAAACTTTTTTTTGTCGCTTGGACGCTATATCTAAAACGATGTTTTGGACCCTGGTTTCCTCACTGCTCAAGACGTAGAGAATGGGATATCGCGCGCGCACGAGCGTTTCAAGTTCATCCTGAAAGTTCATGGACAATTAGAACAAACGTTTCCACCACGGACGCGCTGCCGGCGGCGGATGGCGTTGCAACGATTGGCTTAGGCGTTGCGCGACGCTTTGCGGCACGGCGGTTTGTTTCGCGTCGAAGCACAACGCGTCTTCAGGCAGGGCGAATTCATGGATGGTTTCGCTGGCCTGCAGGTTCGATTCGGCCGCGTGCTGCTGCTCCTGTTGGGAAAATTTCTTTTCGAATTTCATAAGCTTAATCGTTTCGTTGGAAGATGGCGGTGAAAGCCTTGCGCGCCCGGTGCAATTTGCCGCGCACGGCATCCGCGGTCTGTTCGGTCAAAGCGGCGATTTCGTCGTAGCTCAATTCCGCGTCCGCGACCAGGAGCAGCAGGAGACGATATTCCTCGGGCAGGCCGTCCAATGCTTTTTGGATACGGCCGCCAAGTTCTTTGATTTCCAGGACGCGCAAGGGAGAATCGGTGACGGGCGAGGCATTTTGCTCCACCACGTCTTCCTGCGCCGCGAAAACGTGGCGGTTGTGCCAGGATTGGCGCAGGTTGCTGCAGTGGTTGATTGCGATGCGGTAAAGCCACGCGCGGCAGGACGAATCTCCGCGAAAATCATGCCATTTCCTGAACGCCTTGAGGAAGACGTCGTGCGTGGCATCCTCGGCGCGTTGCGGATTTCCAAGCAATCGCAATGTGAGATAGTAAATCTCCCGGCTATGCGCCTGATATAACGCGGCCAATTCGTCCGATGCCAGTTCCGGCAGCGGCGAAGCGGGCGCGGCCTGTTCCCGTGCTGAGTTATCCACGAGCAATTCCATGGAGATTAGACATGGCCACGGCGCAACAGTCACGCGAAAAACTCCTTGCCAACCCATTCGCGCCGGAGCAAATTCGGGGCGAAAGGAAGGACAATATGACAACATCCGAAGCAAACGAACGATTGGCCGCGGACATCAAGGTACTGGCCCGTGACGCGGAAGAATTGCTCAAGGCAACCGCCGGGGAAGCCGGCGAAAAATTCAAGGAAATCAGGGTACGGCTGTCCAAAGCGCTGGAATCGGCCCGAACCACGTGTGAAAATCTCCAGGATCAGACCGCCGAAACGGCCAAGGCCGCGGACCAGGCCATTCGCGAACATCCATACGAATCCATTGCCATTGCCTTTGGGGTGGGCGCATTGATAGGCGTATTTCTGGGCCGTCGCTAAAATAAATTTATGGAGGACAAGGACGATAGCCCGCCGGGATTTCAGGATACGCTGCGCCGACTTGGGGCAGCCATCATGGGTATCCTGCAAAACCGGCTTGAATTGCTCGTTGTCGAGTTACATGAGGACCGCCTCCGTTTGGTGGAGACGCTATTATTGGTGGCAGCCCTGGTGACGCTGGGGTTATTCACGCTCGGGTTGGCCGCGGCCGCCGTCATTATTTTGGTTTGGAGTCATTTTGGCATACCCGGCCTGTTTATTGTGAGCGCGGTTGGGCTTTTGGCTACAGTGCTGGTCGCCTGGCGATTAAACCTGCGTTTGAGAAACTGGCCGCTTCTGCCGGGAACACTTGAGCAATTGAAAAAGGACCGCGAATGTTTGGAAATCAAATGATGGCGCTGGAAGAGCGCAAAAAGGCGCTGCTTTTGGAAAGCGATTTAAACCGGCTCAGGCTGCTTGCCGAAGTGAATAATTTGCGCGAGGCAGCCAATATCTCAAAATATCTCACGCGCTTGAGCACATGGGGCACGGTACTGGCCCCGTTGGCCAGCCTCATTGTGTCGCTCGGCGCCGGTCGATTGAAGTCTGCGGGCGGACTTCTGGAAAAAGCGATTATCGCCGCCCCGGTGGTGGTTCGTCTCTGGCGCCGGGTTTCGACTGCTTTGTCCGACCTACGAAGGTAATCGCTTCAAAAGCCAGTTTACTGCGAATTCCACGGAATCCTTCAGAGGGCGAAAAATGCGATCGCTTTCACGGGCTTGCCGCCGGTGCATTCGTCGAGGGGGGTGTTTGGCTAACGGAGTTTGTTGAAATGACGCCGTAAGGCAAGTTCGGATTGCCTGGCAAATGCAATTGACTATAGAGGACCGCGCGCGCGCCGTAAGGCAGGCCATTTACCGGATCGAGTAGCTGGCTCAATGCGGTTTCATTGATCGTTTTAAACGGAGGCAGTCCAGTCCGCGTAACATCGTTTTTGTATTGGCTGATCTTGCGCATGTAGACCTCATACATTTTGCGAGCCAGCAAACCGATGCCCTGGTAACGGTCGTCATCCCCGATGGCGAGACTTTCGTAGGAGCTTATGAGCAGCCCTTCCACGGCGGCTGTCATGTCCTGTTGAGACGTATCCGTGGCCACCTCCTGAACTCGTGAGACGCAAAATTCATCAAGTGAAACATTCTTCGGGAACGAGTCGGGCTGATTTTGGATAATCGTTTTGTCTGGATAATGTTCGCGCACATATTCGTACCATTTCTGCGCCTGTTGTACGTGATTGGCTTCGTAGAGGTAATACACGGCGTCCAGGACAAAGTTTCTGTGACCGATTTCAATATTATGGGCGTCGCCCGGGTCTTCGCGCGTCATGGTTTCGTACGCGTCATTGACTTTGGGGATGATGGCCAGGTTAGGCCCGAGTTCGGCGGTATGCTCGAAAGGGTTGGCGATAATATGGCCGTGTTCAAACGCTTGC
>DASYZW010000473.1:0-1727 GCA_035945915.1 Verrucomicrobiia bacterium
AATTGCCGTTGTAAACATCAGAATCGCCGCCAGTCCAGTTGGTGTCGCCGTATTGCCAGAGGTTCCAGTAACCGGAGGGCCAGGGGCTTTCTCCACCGGGATTTCCAGTTTGGGCATTGGCGTTGGCGGGATAAGCCGCAAACCAATCGGGCCAGTTGGTTACGGTCGTATTCAATCCTGGATATCCAAAACCGCCTGACGACGGGACTGAGTACCACGTGCCCGTATAAACGACCGGCCGAATAATAACACCCTGACCGGCTGCATCATTTGAGACAGCGGTACACCATTCGTTGACCCACCGTGACATTTGGGTAATCGAAATGCCGGAGCGTCCGTTCGTGGCGCCAGTATCTTCCCAATCGAGCATTGGAACCAAATAGCCGCCGCCCGATTTGACATAACTGCCCGCGACACTCCAAAAATATGCGGCCTCGCTGTCTGCACTATTTGCACCGGTGATGTTGGGATCATCGCTTGGCCTGGCAAAATGGTAGGCTCCGGCATACACGCCGGCGGCTGCTGCGCCAGTTATTTGTGACGTAAAATGCGGATTAACGTAGTAGGTGCCTTCGGTTGCCTTCACCCACGCAAAAGAGTCACCGTCGGTTTTTGCCGCTGCCCAATTGATATTCGCCGGTTGATAGCCCGAAACGTCCGTTCCCTGGGGTCGCTGAGCGTAAACCACCGCTGTAGCCAGTGTCGAAATGAAGAGAACCATCGCTCCGTTTAAAAAAACAAAGAGCTTCCGCGATATTAATTTCTTCGCAAACATCGTGTGAGGATTTGGAGTGGGTTGGAGCGATTTCGCTTGGTTTAAAAGGCTCGCGGCAATGTCATAAACAAATACCGTCTTTAAGGATACAGAAAGAACATTGAAAAGGCAAGCACTTAATTTTGAAAAAAACAAAGTTTATATTGACGTAACTGGATTTCGCTTCCCCAACAGAGCGGCAGGGCCGCTTTTGCGGGAACGGCGTCAGCTTGTACAGTTCCCAGGTTTCGTCGCTTTCTCCGCGCAAATTCCGCCCGCTTTACGGGCGGTGATTGCCAACGCGCCATCGCTACCAGTCATTTCCTTATATCGTTCAACTTCCTTTCGTGCCACTTCGTCAGGCCAATTCAACAGGTCCTTCATCCATTGCGCTACTTGTATGGCCCGCGCTTCAGCGTCTTTGTAGTAGTAATGCCAACTGGTCCGGCGGACCATGACGTCGTCTAAATGCGCGGCCCATTCCTTTTCACAAAAATGACGGACCGCATCCAGATTGAATTCCGGCGGTATAATTCCACTGATCGCGTTGGTTTCAGCCGTGGGAAGCAGAGGTTCTTCGGCCGTCCGGCATCGGCCGGGCTCGGGCTTTAAACCGGCGCTCTTCAATGCGTTGACGATCTGATCCACGGTTTGCTCGGCCATTAAACGGTAAGTAGTCAACTTTCCGCCAGCAACGTCCCACCAACCGGGTTCTGGGTTGTCAATTTGGTGGGAACGGGAAATATCTGAAGGCGATCCATTGGGATCTGCGATCAAAGGCCGAACGCCAGCCCATGAGCTGATGACATCATCTCTCGAAAGGTCGGCGTGTGGGAAAAAGCGATTTGTAATATCCAGGATGTATTGAATGTCCGCAGGATCAGCGAAAATCCATTCCAACGAGCCATTGTAATCGGTGTCTGTCGTGCCCAAAATCGTCCGCTCGCCCCAGGGAATGGCAAAGAGGATTCGT
>DASYZW010000474.1:0-2979 GCA_035945915.1 Verrucomicrobiia bacterium
CAGCGTTCGACTTGCATGTCTTATCCACGCCGCCAGCGTTCGTTCTGAGCCAGAATCAAACTCTCCGTAAAAAAACGTTAGTTGATTCGCCTTCAATCGTAAAATTGAAGGGCTTAATTTGGTTAAAACCTTCTTGGACAGCCTACTAACAGGCCACCCTTGAAGGGGCTCTCACTAATCGCACAAATCAATTTTCAAAGAGCAATGACGCCATAAAGGACGTCAAAAGTTTTCCGAAAAGTCACAATCGTCTTTTCCCTTTAGGGGATAAAAAAACCCAACTGCCGAATCACCACTTTCCCAAATCGGCAATTAGATTCGATTTTCGGGGACGCGTACCTTACTAAAACCGCGTCGCTTGTCAACTGGACTTTTTTCTCGTCCGCCATCGCCATCTAACGGCGAAGGGCAATCACAATACCAGAGAACATAAACCCTGCAAGCGTTTTTTCAAAAAAATTTCAGTTATTTCAAACACGCAGAATCCCCAATAAAATCAGGCTATTCGAGGCCTCTTTCCGTCAAATCTTCCTCATCCAAACCTAAAAAATGTCCGAGCTCATGCAAAAAAGTTGTCCGAATTTCGTCCCGGAACACATTTCCATCCCCTTCCGCCTGGTCCAAAATGTTCTCCAAAAACAAAATAATCTGCGCCGGCATCGGAAAATGGCCCTCTTCCGCGTATTCTGTCCCGGTAAATACGCCCAAAGTGTCCTCGTCAATCCCGTCGGCTCGCAATTCTTCACCGGGCCTGTGCTCGAACGTAATTGGCAATTTTCGCACGCGTTCGCACAACTCTTTTGGCAAATCACGAAGCACGGCTTCGACTTCAGACGACGCCATCTCGCACAATTTCTGCCAGTCGAGGTCCATTCGCCGTTTTACGACAACTGTTTTCGCCATCGCGCTAATTGGCGCGTTACTTCCTTCGTTCCCGGCGCGCCGACAATATTCCGTTTGGCCATGGCCCTCTTTAGATCAAAAACAGTCAGAGCATCACGCCCAAAAGCCTTGTCCACTGACTGCAATTCCGCAAGCGTCAGCGTATTCAACGGTTGGCCAGATTTTTCCGCCAGCGCCACGACGGCGCCCACGACATGGTGCGCCTGCCGGAACGGCATACCTTTGCGCACCAAATAGTCCGCCAGGTCCGTCGCCAGCAAGGCGGGATCGCCCACCGCGCGTTCGCAGGCCGGGCGATTGATTTTTGTATGTCCGAGCATGGCCGCCATGAGGCGAGTCGTGGCGCGTACCGTGTCCGCGGTATCAAAAAGCCGTTCCTTGTCCTCCTGCAAATCACGATTGTAGGTCATGGGCAACCCTTTGAGCAGTGTCAGTAACGACATCAGATTTCCAACGACCCGGGCTGTTTTTCCTCGCGCCAGTTCGGCCACGTCCGGATTCTTTTTTTGCGGCATCAATGACGAGCCGGTGGTGTAAGCGTCAGCGATTTTAATGAAATTAAACTCCGCGCCGGCCCACAAAATCAGGTCCTCCGCCAGGCGCGAAATATGGACCGCGAGCAACGCGGCCGCGGCGCAAAATTCCACCGCAAAGTCACGGTCACTGACAGCGTCCATGGAATTCTGCGTCAATTCCGTCCTGCCACTGGCGTCGACAAAACCCAGGATTCTGGCCACCAATTCGCGCTTGAGCGGGAGGGTGCTGCCGGCGATTGCGCCGCTGCCGAGCGGACAAATATTGACGCGCGAGTGGCAATCCCAAAGCCGTTCACAATCGCGCTCCAACATCTCCACGTAGGCCAGAAAATGGTGCGCAAGATAAACGGGTTGCGCCCGTTGCAAGTGCGTATAGCCGGGGATCAACACGTCCGCGTTTCGTTCGCCCAACGAGACCAGGGCGCGCTGCAAATCAGCGATTTCACCCAACAACGATTTGATTTCGTCGCGCAGCCAGAGGCGGATGTCCAGGGCGACCTGGTCATTGCGAGAGCGGCCGGCATGTAACTTGGCGCCGGCGGGAACGCGCCGGGTCAATTCCCCCTCGATATTCATGTGGACGTCTTCGAGGGCGGGGTTCCACTTGAATTTCCCGGCTCGAATCTCTTTGCCGATAGCGTCCAGGCCCCGGACGATGGCGCGCAACTCAGGCTTTGTCAGGACCCCGATTTTGTGAAGCATTTGGGCGTGGGCCATGGAGCCTAAAATGTCATGCCTCCATAAGCGCCAATCGAAAGAGACGGATTCGGTGAATTGGGCAACATCGGCGGCGGGGCCGCCGACAAAACGTCCGCTACGGGACACTGGCGCATTTTTTTTCATAAGACCGCAGATGATGCGGGCAACACAGACTTTTTGAAACGGCGGACAATTTCAACCACAAAGACGCTTTGCGCAAATCGGCGAGGTTTGCCGACTCCACCCGGGTCAGGACGCCGCGCCGCGGCGTCAGCCCGCGCTTAGCGGCGCAATAAGCGCAAGCGTGAAAATATGGCTCCGGTCGTTTCCGCGCGTTCTTCGCGGGTGGCGGCGAAGCGCGCTCTCCCGATCGCGATAAGCCGGAGACAAAAGAAGGTTTAAAAATCATTAAAAAGTCCATTGCCGCGAGCATTGAAATATGAAATGTTGCGCCCAAACATGAGCGAGTTCAAATACGCCTGCCCGGTATGCGGCCAGCATATCAAGTGCGATTCATCGCAATCGGGAACGGTGATGGAATGTCCGACCTGCTTCCAAAAAATCATTGTTCCGCAGGCGCCGTCAGGCGAACAAACATTGATTCTGACGGGAACGAAGCTCAGCGGCGAGCGGCCCACGGCAAAAGTTCCTGAAGCCAATCCGTTTCGGTATGGGCCGGCCAAAGGCGTATCCGGCGTATCGGTCGTCGTCGTAATCTTTATTGCCATTGGGGTTGCAGTGGGATTTGTGTACCGCGGTACGATATTCAATCCTTCGGGAACGCCTCCCGGTGGGAATGGAACGACGAATGAAAGCAACCAGGTCGATCATAAAGATATCG
>DASYZW010000475.1:0-3518 GCA_035945915.1 Verrucomicrobiia bacterium
ATGAGTACTGGATATGTTGGACACGAGCACCGGGTTGCTCCTTGTCAATGGAGATGCCTCGGCTTTTACGGGCGGCGCCTACGTTTACGGCGGTCAATTGGCGGTCAACAGCGTTTTCGGTTCAGGAATTGTTTGCGAAAACGGCGCTACTGCTGCGGGCAATGGCACGGTTGCCGGGTTGACCGACGTCTATGGCGCTCTTTCGCCGGGCAACGCCGGCATGACAGGAACGTTTAATGCAGCCGGAGGCTTGACGCTGGAAAGCGGCGCGACTCTAACGAATGGGTTAAGCGGGACGGTGAACGGCAGCAACGACCTCGTTTCCGTCTCCGGTAATTTGACTTTGAATGGCAATACTATTGTTCTCAATCTGCTGAATGGAACACTGCAAAACGGGATTTATCCGCTGATTAAATATACCGGCAGTGTGAGCGGCTCTTTCTCAAGTGTTCAAACTGCTGCGCCCACGGTGTATTCGCTCACCTTAACCAACATCACGTCGACAACGCCCAATGAAATTGCCGTTGTTGTTTTTGGCACGCCTTCCAATCTGACATGGAATGATGGATCCGGCGACGGCCTATGGAACGCGGGAAGCTCAATTAACTGGACAAATTATTCCATTCACGACGAGGAACAGTTCTTTAATGCGGAAAGCGTCACCTTTGACGATTCTATCACAAATTCGGCAAACTCCGCTTTGGCGACGAGCACGAATATTACGATTGCCGCAGGCCAAATCGTCAATCCGCTGGCCTTCACAAATAATTCAACCGTCAACTATACCATTGGCGGGGCGGGCGAAATCAGCGGGGGCGCCACCCTGGTAAAGGGCGGCAATAGCACGCTGACCATCAGCAACCTCAACAGTTTCTCCGGTGGAGTCACTGTAAATGGGGGAACGGTACAGGCGTACGGCCTGGGCGGGAATACCGCCTTGGGCGCAGGCACTCCCGTTATCAACACCGGCGCCACACTGATCGGCGTTGATGCCGATGCCTTTGGGTATGCGGCCAATACCGCGCCGACGAACATCTTTATTAATGGCGGCACCGTCAGCGATCTGGGCGTCGCGAGTTACCGTATCACGATGCCGAACATAACCTTTGCAGGTGGAACTTTGACGAGCGCGTCGGGAAATGCCGGTGATTTGGATGGAAACTACTCGGCCTTTGGCGACGGGACCACATGCACCATCACCACACTCCCGACAAACACTACGGCAATGATCAGCGCCGGCACGATGGGCTTCGGAAAACCCACCACCTTCAACATAGCTGCCGGGAATGTGGCCACCGGCGCAACGCCCGGCGTTGATCTGGGAGTCACCTCGCAGTTCGTGCCGTACGGCATCCAGTCGTTGACGAAGACCGGGGCTGGTGTGATGGCCTTGGATTGTACGAACAGCGCAACCTGGAATGACCCCATTACCGTTGCCGCCGGGACACTCCAGTTGGGCACAACTAATGATTCCGCCGGATTGGTCGCCCCGGCTGGCGTCGGAAATATCACCAATGATGCGACGCTCCTTATCGACGGCAGTGACACCGTCTCAGTCCCAAATATCATCAGCGGTACCGGGAACGTAGTCATCGCCAGCGGAACCGCCGTATTGACCGCTGCCAGCACTTATACCGGAAACACCGTCGTCGAAGGCGGCACATTGGCATTGAGCGGTGCAGCCGCAATCTCTGACAGTCCAAACCTCATTGTTGGCGCAAACGGAACCCTGAATGTGGCAAGCCTATCGTCCGCTTTTACTCTTGGCGCCGGCCAAACTCTGAGCAACAGCACGTCAACGGCAAATATCAACGGCAATCTCATTGCCGGGCCCGGAACCTTGTCATTGACCTATGCTTCGGGCACCCCTTCATTGAGCATCGCCAACGGCACATTGACGCTGTCCTCCGGAACTGTCGTCACGATAAATAACCTCGGTTCGCCCCTGCCGGTCGGAAATTACACGATCATAGCCGCGGGAACGGGCGGAAGCGTGAGTGGCACATTGCCCGCCTCAGTCACCGTCAATGGGGGAGGTGCCGCTGTCGGCCAGCCGGTGACGCTGCAAGTCAATAACGGCGCGCTGGTATTGGTTGTGGGATCAACAGCCTCAGCCGCGAAGATAACCGGAATCAGCATCAGCGGAACCACGCTCAACCTCACCGCCGCCGATGGCGCTGATGGCGGAAGCTTTGTGCTGCTGGAAAGCACGAATCTCTTTTTGCCGTTAAATCAATGGACTCCGATTTTGACGAACAACTTTGGGTCAAACGGCGCGCTCAGCCTCTCGACGAACATCATTAATCCCCGGAATCACCAGGAATTTTATCTCCTTCAGATGCCTTAAATGTGAGAGCGGCCTGATTTTGAAGCATAAAAGCCACCGGGCTGAAACGTGGCCCGGCGGTGCCTGGAAATTAAAAGACGAAAGATATGCAACTTGCGGCTCGGAAAAAGACGGCAGATCAAATGGGCTTTACGCTGATTGAATTGCTTGTGGTCATCGCCATCATCGCCATTCTCGCGGCGATACTCTTACCCACGCTGGCCGCCGCCCACCGGAGGGCGCAGCAGATCAATTGCATCAGCAACGAGAAACAACTGACCCAAGCCAATTTAATGTACATCGACGATAATCACGTTTGGGTCGGTGCTACCAATCCTATCGCTTCGTCCTATGGCGGCGATTGGATGCTCACCATGGCCGGTTATTACGGCAATTTGACCAATGTCATTATTTGCCCAACGGCGCCGCCGGCGTCCGGCACGTCTGGCACGGCGACCGGGACTGCGGCCTCAGCGTGGTACTGGTCCGTTGGCGGCGCAACCTATTGGGGAAGCTATGCCTATAATGCCTGGCTTGAACCCGCGTCCAGCGCGGCGCCTGCAAGCGGGCAGGGCGGCTTTAACAATGCAAAAGCCAACCCAGCCTATCTCTACCAGACCCAAACGCCGGTGCGATGGCCGGTCCAGACGCCAATGTTTTGCGATGGTGCGTGGCTCAATTTAGATCCGCTGAGCAATGACGGTCCCGCTTCAAATTTTTATCAGCCTCTCACCGCTGGCCAATTGGCCGGCGAAGAAGGCATGGTGCGTATTTGTGTGGCCCGCCACGGCGACGCGGCCGCCGGAAGCGCGCCTCGAAATGTCCAGCCACCGATTGCGCCAAACCCGCCTTTGCCGGGAAAAATTGACATGGGCTTTGTCGATGGCCATGCAGAACTCGTCCGCACGGAAAATCTCTGGAATTATTATTGGCATGTAAACTGGACGACGCCAAACCCAAATCCTCCGCTTTAAGCTGAAACCCAATATGAGAGTCGGAATAAATGATTGCGCAACGAATTTTTATAGTCCTCGGTCTTATTCTTTTGGCGTCGGCCTTGCCGGCCGCTCCCTTCTTCCAACAGAACGGGAATGTGCTGGTCATGTCCAATGCCAATGTCGTCCTGAATTATAACCTGAACGCGGGTACGGCGGACTTTTATTGGCAGAACTCGGAAAAGATTACGGGTTTC
>DASYZW010000476.1:0-1824 GCA_035945915.1 Verrucomicrobiia bacterium
TAGTGTCCGTGCCCTGAAAATTGTCCGTAGTGGAACGTAACAAACAGTTCCCGAGAAACCGGCGCATCGGAGCCTTGGCGCAGTATGGCAATGCCTAAACCCGGGAAATCAGTGGAGCGAAAAACCGGCGCGGGGATGGAATTGGACATTTGGCCGCCGAATAAAAACAGCCGATAACGCTGGTCGTAAAAATCCCCGGTCACCCCGCTTCGCCCCGCGGCTTCGCTCCGATGAACGGCCCATGCAAATTCCGGCTTATGATAATGCCACCAGGCGACCGCATATTGATCTTCCGGCAAATAGGCATCATACCAGCCATCATTGATGGCAGGAAGTTGCAATGTGGGATACATGTACCGCAACGGCGCTTCAAACATCGCTTCAATTCCTTTGCCGTGACGCGCATGCCAGTCAAATAAATCGGCGCCGCAATTCCCCGACGCTTCGGCGAGAGACAGAAACGCGTCCAGCGGATAAAAATGATAGGTTTGAATGGATTCAGGCCAGAGGCCGTCGTCGCAAAGGTTCGTGGAAATCTGAAGTTTGAAACTGTTCACGCCGTAATCGGCAAAACGCTGGTGTCCGGTGGCAAATCCAATGACTCCCACCGCGGAGAGATGCCACGACCCCCAATTCCCCACAAGTCCCGCCTGCGTAAGACGCTGCGCCTCCGGCCAGAAAAAGTCGCGCTCAACGTGACGCTTTTGCTCCTCGCTGAGCGCGCCGGAATTGTAAATCAAATCGTAACCCTGGACCATGGGCACGAGTGAAACTGCTTCGTTCAACGAATTCTCGTGAAAACCAAACCCGGTTTTCCGCGCGATAAAATGCGGATAGGCGTCGGCGTATTTGAAAATGATTTCTGACGCCTTGGCGGCATACTCGGGACGTTGAGTAACGGCATAGGCCAGGGCCAGGTCGCGGACGGCAAAGCAAAGCCAGACATGTTCGAAATAACGGCGCGCAGCCACGATCTTTGGGCTGACATAGGATATGCCGGTTGTCGGAGAACGGCTGGGCCGGTTCGGGTCAAATTGCTGGTCCACCGGCAACTCCAACAGGACGCCATCCGGTCCGCAAAAGTCGTGGGCCCATCCTCCCTGCTCAGGAATGTCGATCGTCCGATGCACCCAGCGGTCGGCGTTCGCTTTGATATCTTTCTCAAAAATGCCGCGCCGAATGGAGTTAGTCTGAATGTCCGCGCGGAGAAAATCGAGGCGCTCCTGCGTAACCAATACCCGTGGATGCGGAACCGCGGTAAAAGCGCACGGCGCCGCGCCATTTTCGGGAGCTTGATCCAATTGCGGCGCCGCGTGCGACGGCACGACCGTCCATATGAGGCTTGCCACCAGTACTGTTAAGCCGGACTTAAATATCTTAAGGAGCACCTCTCGCCGCGGCGCAAACCGCTAATATGCGGCCTGCGCGCCTTTGATCTGGCGTTTTTGCATCCACGGCATCATCGCGCGGAGCTTCGCGCCGACCTTTTCGATGGGATGATTTTCGCCTTTCTTGAGCAGCGCATTGTATTTTTTGTAGCCGCTTTTGTATTCGGCCACCCAGTTTTTCGCGAACTTGCCGGATTGAATATCTTTTAACGCAGCTTTCATCCGTTTCTTCACGCTCGGGTCAATAATTTTTGGACCGACGGAAACGTCGCCCCATTTGGCGGTTTCAGAAATTGAGAAACGCATTCCGCTGATGCCCGCTTCGTTCATCAAATCGGCGATGAGTTTCAATTCGTGCAGGCATTCGAAGTAAGCCATCTCCGGCGAGTAACCGGCTTCGACGAGCGTTTCAAATCCGGCCTGCACAAGCGCGCTC
>DASYZW010000477.1:0-2436 GCA_035945915.1 Verrucomicrobiia bacterium
CTGTGCAAAATATCTGCAGAGCTGGCTGATGAATCTTTATCCGGAGCGTCCTGATATTGTGAAAAATGCCGAACGACTTGCGGAATCGTTCGGAGGAAAACTTGATGGTCCAATCCTGCCTGCGGAATTTGCCTGGATTCAGAAATCGCTGGGGCTGCAGATTGCGAAAGCAATTCAACGAACTCACAGAAAGTGGAAAATTATTACACGCCGGACGTGGGATGGGCTTGTTTTTAGATTGGAAAAGTTAGCCGGCAATATGAGCCGATTGCTGTCGCGTGCGCTAACGATGCGTATAAATCCTGGAGAAGGCAACGAGCTGGCCAGTGACGAATTTTTCCGGTCCCTGGCCGGAGCAGTAACACAAGTTGGAGATGACGGCGCCAACGACAAGCATTTTCGTACCGATCATTTACTCATCAATCTGAAGAACCGTACCGTCTCCGGCGGGTTCGTTACCACTGTGTCCCAGGGTATTCAATTCTTCCTAACCCTGCTCTCCACAATCATTCTGGCGCGATTGCTCACGCCCCGTGATTTCGGACTGGTGGCCATGGTCTCGACCCTCACGGGATTTCTTTGGATTTTCAGAGACGCAGGCCTCTCCATCGCTACCGTACAGCGTGATGGAATCACGCACGCTCAAGTTTCAAATCTTTTCTGGGTCAACGTCGTGGTAAGCGGCATGGTTGGCCTATTGGTGGCTGCAAGCGCTCCGTTACTTGCCTGGTTCTTCCATGAACCACGACTCGTGCCCATCACCATCGCCCTTTCTTCCGTCTTTTTACTCACTGGCCTCGCTGTCCAGCATACGGCCCTGCTAAGTCGGCAAATGCGGTTTAAGACTATCGCAGTAATTCAGGTGGGCTCGGTGTTGGCTGGTGTCCTGGTGGGCGTGGGAATGGCCTGGATGAATTATGGATATTGGTCTTTGGTAGGGCTAAACCTGACAACAAGTGTGGTCGCACTCTTGCTGACCTGGTCGGCTTCCGGTTGGCGTCCCCAATTTTTCAAACCGCGCAGCGGCACGCGTTCTTTACTTCATCTTGGCGCGAATTTGACGGCCGGTACGTTCATATACACGCTGGCTTTCAGGCTGGATGGGCTTTTAATCGGCCGGTTTTGGGGAGCAGCGTCCTTGGGCCTGTATTCAAGGGCATCCGCCATGCTCTCAAAGCCTTTGGGTCAATTCATCGCTCCCATCGAGGCGGTCGTTATCCCGGCATTCTCACGGTTGCAGGGACAGCCGGAGCGGTATCGGCAAAATTTTATCTCGCTGTATGAAGGCATTGCTCTGGCAAGTTCCTTCTTTGCGGGCATCTTCTTTGCGCTGGCCCATCCTTTGACGCTGGTTGTTTTGGGGCCAAAGTGGGATAAGGCGGCGATTATATTTGCCGCGATGTCATTTGCCTCTCTGCAAACTCCCCTCGGTCAATGCGCCACCTGGCTCATTAATAGCCAGGGGCGCGGCCGGGATGCGTTTTTGGCCTCCTGGGTTAATGCAATCGTCGTCGCCGTCTCGTTTATTATCGGCCTGCCGTTCGGCGCCGCTGGTGTGGCGATTGCTTTCTCCGCCAGCTCCCTGCTGATTCAGCTTCCAGTCTATTATTGGATCGTGGGACGGAGCGGGCCGGTCCGGACGCGGGACTTATGGATTGGATTTGTTAAACATTTGCCGGTTTGGGGAGCCGTCACCTTGACTGCATGGCTGGCGCTCAAAGCCGTCCCGAACTTTTCATCATTGGCGCAACTGGCAATTTGTATTCCACTCAGCTTGCTTGCTGGGTTGGCTTTCATTTTCGTCTATTCCCCGTCACGGCGCGTCGGTGCCTCTCTATTTTCCATTTTGCGCGAGCTGAAGGATTCGGCTCAGATGGCGAAAGAAGGCGAGGCGGGCGATTCGGCAACTCAAAGGTCAACCGCGGAGATTTTGTCGTGAAGCCAGGTTACAATTTGCATGTTTGAAAGCGGACCAAATGAATCCCGGTATGTCAGTCTCTGTTATCATTTGCACCTGTAACCGAGTTGCGAGCTTGCGGCAAACGCTTGACGCGCTTGGAAAGGTTAGAATTCCTCAGGGGTACCAAGCTGAAGCCATCATCGTGGACAACGGCTCCGCTGACGGGACGGCGGACCTGGTCCGAAACACTACGCTTTCTAACATGAGGGTCGTGTACCTGTTTGAACCCGAAAAAGGAAAGTCTAACGCGCTGAACTCCGGTCTGGCATTGGCTTCAGGCGAAATCCTCTTGTTTACCGACGACGACGTGGTGCCGTCAGAAGATTGGATCGAGCAGATGTTGCTGTGCTTTGATACCGCCCGCTGTGACGCGGTAGTTGGAAAAGTGAAGCTCGCTCCACACCTGGAGCGCCCGTGGGTGAAAAGCCTGGAAAGAATTTATTTGGCGGTCATAGACTTTGAGGCCGGCATGCCGA
>DASYZW010000478.1:0-9095 GCA_035945915.1 Verrucomicrobiia bacterium
AACATCAAGATGGCCATTTTGACTGTGCCGGCTGCCGCGGCGCAGGAGGTGGCAAACCATCTGACCGAAGCCGGCATCGCCGGCATCCTGAATTTTTCTCCCATCGTTCTGACCGTGTCCGAGGACGTGATGGTCAACAACGTCAACCTCGCGATTGAACTGGAAAATCTAAGTTATTTTACGCAGGAGTGATCGATTCTGACTTTTGATGGCGGGAAATCAGATAATCCCTGAACTTCTCGTAATCCGCCCCCATCCGATCATAGTCTTCACGCAATTTGAGTGCTGCCTGCATCGCGGGCGGAACGTCCGGGGACCAGCCGAATAATCGCTCAATTTCCTCGGGAAATTTGGCCGGGTTGGCCGTTTCCAAAACAACCGCCGGGACGTCGTTCATTTCACCTTCCCCAGATTCGAGCCAATCTTCATAGCCGCGCCAGGCGACGGCGCCATGGGGTTCCAGCAATAATCGATATTTTTCCCAGACTTCTTTGATGGTTGCGCGGGTGCGTTCGTCGGAAACCGAGCTGGAATACAAGTCGCGCCGCATCGCCTCGCGGTCGGGTTGCCGATGGATTTTGCCCGTTTCATCCATGCGCCCGCCGTAAATGGCCACGAGCCGGGCCAGATTGCTTGGGTGTCCCACGTTCATCGCATTCGACAGCGAATTGCGCGAAGGCGAAATCTTTTCGTAGTGTCCGCTGGCCATGAACCGGGGAAACGCATCGTTTTCATTTACGGGCACGATGATTTTTCTCACTTTCAACCCCATTTCACGCGCGACCACCGCGCCCATCATGTCCCCGAAATTTCCGCTGGGGACGGAGAAAACGACCGGTTCTCCCGCTTTGGCGACGCGCGAGGCGGCGTAAAAATAATACACGCTCTGCGGAAGCAGCCGGCCAATGTTAATCGAATTGGCTGAGGACAGTGGTATGTGTTTGAGCAACGGGTCCGCAAATGCGCGTTTGACCATGGCCTGGCAATCGTCGAATTTCCCGTCAACGGCCACCGTGCGGATATTGTCCGCGAGCGTGGTCATCAGCTTGCGCTGGCTGAGGCTCACTTCGTCGAATGGAAACAGCACAATCACTCGAACTCCCGGCACTTTATGAAAAGCATGCGCGACTGCCGAGCCGGTGTCTCCGCTGGTTGCCGTGAGGATCGTGACGGGTTTTCCGTTATGCTGTAAAAAGTAGCCGAAAATCCGCGCCATCATTTGCGCGGCGAAATCCTTGAACGAGGCTGTCGGTCCCTGGTCCAGGCGCATCACGAATACACGATCGTGAACTTTCTCCAGGGGAATCGCAAAATTGTAGGCGGCGCGGCACATGGCGGCCAGAGCGTCCGGGGCGACGATGCCTTCGGTGAACTTGGACAGGACGCGGAACGCGATTTCGTAATACGGCAGGTCGGCGAACCCGGCGATTTCTTCCGGGGCAAGCGCGGGAAATTTTTCGGGCAAATAAAGTCCGCGGTCGGGCGCCAGGCCGGCTTGAAAAGCTCCGCGCAAGTCAACGGCGGGCGCCTGGGCGTTGGTACTGTGGAAAAGCAGGGGCATAAAATTCAGATTTCGCGCGATGACCGCGAAGGAAACCAAGGCGCTGTAGCCGTTTGCTGTTTGAAAAATGTCTTTTCTTCGAGACCGTTGGCCAGCCGGGTGATTCGATCCTTAAAGTGGAACTTAAAAATGATCCGGCCGATTTGTTCCTCGTTTAAATTTGTTTGCGGGTGGCTCGGCATCGTCGCTTCTTTCGCGGTTTTTCGCGCGAAAATCAGTTTTCAAAATTTTCCACCCGGATCATTACCGGCCGGCCTTTCACCGAAGGGAGGGCGCCGATTTGTTTCAGGGCGCGGATCGCCGCGCCGTTCGGCGCTTCGTGCAGCATGAAGATCAGGGGCACACCGCGGCCTTCGTGGCCTTCAGGCTGGATGACCGATGAAATGCCGATATTCGATTTGCCAAAAATCGTTGCGATCTTTGCCAGCACCCCAGGGCGGTCCACCACGTGCAATCGGACGAAATATTCCGACGCGCATTCCTCTATCGGCAGCACGGCTCCCGCGCATTCGTGGGGTACAAATGGCGGCACGCGTTGCTGGTTGCCAAATTTCAGGTCCAGCGCGGCATCCGCCAGGTCGCTCAGTACCGCGCTGGCGGTTGCGTCCCTGCCGGCGCCGCGCCCGTAGAACAATGAATCTCCGACGATGTCTCCGTGGACGAACACCGCGTTGAACGCGTAATTCACGCTGGCCAGCACGTGTCCATTGGGGACCAGTGTGGGATAGACCGAAACCTGGACACCGCAATTCCGCCTGGTCGTCTCGACTTTTTTGACCGTGCCCAGCAACTTGATTGTATAACCCAGTTTCGCGGCAAACCGGATATCGAGCGCGCTGATGTTTCGAATTCCTTCGACATGGATATCTTTTGGATGGACCCAAAATCCGTGGGCAAGCGAGGCCAGAATGCCGATTTTGTGCGCGGCGTCGTGCCCGTCAATATCGAGGTCCGGCGGCGTTTCTGCATAGCCCAGCCGTTGTGCGTCCTCCAATACGTCCGCAAAATCGGCCCCTTCGAGTTTCATTCGCGTCAGAATATAATTGCACGTCCCATTAACGATTCCATAAAGCGCGGAAATGCGATTGCCGACGAATCCTTCGCGCAGCGATTTGATGATGGGTATTCCGCCGCAGACACTTGCTTCGTAATACAGGTTTGCGCCAAATTGTTTCGCTGCGGCGAACAATTCTTCGCCGTGCGACGAAAGCAGTGCCTTGTTGGCAGTTACCACGGGCTTGCCCAATTCCAAGGCCTTCAAAATCGCGTCCCGGGCGATAGTCGTGCCCCCCATCAGCTCGGCGACAATATGAATATCCGGGCTTTCGACGATGTCGCGCCAGTTATCCGTGAGAAGGGCGCGGGGAATGGCCGGGTCACGCCGCTTGCCGGGCGATTTGACGGCCACTTTGCGGACGGTCACGCCGACGCCGATCCGGGATGCCATCAGGCCGCCGTTTCGTGACAACGCATGGAAGACGCCGGAGCCTACTGTGCCCCCGCCGATGATTCCAAGATTCACGTGCTGCATTGAAAGCGTGGAGTGTGCCGTCAACGGGCTGAATGGACAAGTTTGTAGTTTTAACTTTTCGGTTATTTGACTAGTGCCCGTGGCCGGACGGGGGAGAATTCTGTCGGTCATGTCCAGGCGGGTTGGCCGGGGCTGGATGCGAGTCGGTTGGCGGTTCGATTCGGCCGGATGGCAGGAGTTGCACGGTGTTTCTGCCCAAGTCGGTCACGGATTTATGACTGTTCTGACGTTCGCCGGGCCTGTGGCCCCCGGGAGGAGGATTGAATTCCTGATGATCGGCCGCCTCGCGGACCTTGTGGTGCCAGCGTTCGCGGGATTGCATACGTGGAGACATGTAAGTTGTAGCGATGTCGATCGGCGGCGGCGGTTCGGCCGGCACTACCCAGAAACTTTGGGCAGGGCAGGGGACGGGAGGCGCGGCGCCGGCATAGTCCTGGGGACCAGCGAGCGTCACAGTCGGCACCGGCGGGCCGTATTGGGAGGCGGAGCTGACGTAAATGACGTTGTTATTGTTTTGCTCGTCGTCCGATGGATAACTGTAGGGGATTTGATTGACGATATAGGTGGGAGGCTGATGGGCAACCGGTTGCTCTTGCTCGGGGAGCGGGGCGATCCCTTCTTTCAAGGCAGATGGGGCGTAGGCGACAAAATAAGGGCGGTTGATTGCGAGCGTTTCGCCGTCCGGCAATATTTGGTCCCCGCGAGTGCCGGGCTGGGCGACTGACTCCGAGGAATGGATTGTAAACGAGCGCATCATTCCCCCAATAAACGGCGCAAATCGTCTGATGGGTATTCCGTCGTTGACGATGACCCGGTCGTTGGAATTGATGGCGACGAGAACTTCCGATTGAGCGAACACTTGCGCCGATTGCGAGGTGGCGAGGCGAAAGCGCCCGGGGTTAACGTCAAAAATATTGGCCATGGGCACAAAACAAAAGAAGGTTGAGCCGATGCCGAAATTATAGTCCGATTCAATCGAGACGCCGTTGTAAAGGAGACCGTGTTCCTCGCTGTAATAACAGTGCGGGGGCAGCGGCGCCCAACCGGCGTCATTGTTCGAGTACCGCCAAAAGACCCATGACGGCCCCCATGTCGTGGAGGGCCACCAGCACCAGCCAAGGCGGGCATCATGAAACCAGCGGCCATAGTGGAACACGGACCATCCCCAGGAATAACCCGAGAGCCAATACCATCCGCTGTCGGTGTAAATCCATTGACCCGATGTGCAGTAGGGCGTCCAACCCGGGTCATACGTCGCCGCGCAGGGCCGCCAGCAAAGTCCGTAACCGGCGAGGTTGGTCCAGGTCCCATAGGGCGCGAGAGCGTCGTAAAAATAGTCTTCGGACACGTCCTGCGGCTCCTGGTCCTGGCCGGCCCATGCCGGTGGTGGCGCCTGGCTGGTTGCGCTTGCGCCGAGTTCCTTGTCGCGCTCGATCAATGCCGCTTCGACGGCGGCCGGCATCCCCAAATCGTTTAAATATTCCATGTCCGGGGCACTGGCATTGAATGGAACGCTGGAGTTCCGGATGGTCGCGAGGATTTCGTTCTCGTCCGCGCCGGATCGTGCCATTTCAATGACCGTACCCAGGGGATAATCGGAATCATAATCGGGCGACGGCGCCGGTGGCATAATGGTGTCCGCGAGGGGAACCTGCGCGGGCGCTTGTGATGGGTCCTGGGCATTTGCGGATGGCGGCGCGAGAAACGCAACCAGCAGCAACATGGCTGCCCCGATGATCCACTGGACGTTCGATTTCATGGTTTCAGGATCACGATTTGACCGCCTGGCAGGCCGGGCGGACGTTCCCGCGATGCGAACCAGGCGGCGTTGTCACTAATCTATACGGGGAAGGTTCATCGTCCTTGCAAAAAATGTATCATCGGTTTCCATGCCCCGGCTCTCGAAGAATCGGAATATCAATACGTGCCAGGGCTGCGGTATTGGTCATGGTGCATCGACGTCCAAGAAACTTCCGGCAGAGGCATTTCGCCAATGATTTCATCTTGATGTCTGACTTGTCGCTTTCGTCGCGTTGGTAAAAGCCTCCGGGTCAATCTTCAAGAGCGCGGCTTGAGCTGCGGAGATAGCGTCATCGTCGTCGGCGTGCAACAACGGAATTATTTTTGGAACGGCGGGACGCGCCAGGCTTCCAAACTCAGATAGTGCTGTCGCCGCTTCGTCGTTGAGATCATCGTCGCTCAGGTATTTCATCAGAAATGGGATGACGATGTTGGGTTGACAATGAATTTCGCCCAACGACGTTATTGCCGTCTCGTGGACATCCTTATCGCTGCTTTGAATCGCCTGCATCAATGCTGGAACCGCCGCTTTAGCCGCAGGGCCGAACGCTCCCAAATCCCGGGCTGCCTCTACCCGCCGGTTTGGCGCCTGCATATAGTTGATGTAGTTAATCCAAACCAGGTGGTCCAGCGCGCCAATGACCGTCAAAAGGACCTTCGAGTCGTTGGTATCGTGGAACATTTGATCCGTGAGCTTCGGAATGATTTCCCGGTTCAAGATCTCATTGGCCTCGTTGCTCACGGTGACGTCCCGGGCGATGACCTGGGCCGCCCAATAGTCCAATTCCTGACCGTGAAAACGGCGCGGTTTGTTATTGGTGAGAGCCTTGCTTAATAGCCAGGTTCCAACCATGAAAATGACGCTGCCAACAATAACGCCTGTCAGGATTCGCAGGGCTTGGGCGATGCGCTTTTTCGTGCCACGGTTCTGGTTCACTTCGGCTTGTGAGCTGTCCATAGGTAGTGCCGATTCTGGAACGAGCAACAAACTTGGCAAGCTCGAAGTGATTCAATCGCTGAAACCACGGCGGGGTAATAAAAACGGGTCGTCATCGTGGCGGCATTTTCGAAGTCGCTGGACAATTAATATGATGGGAAACGAGGTTACGAGACCTTATTCGTCCATGGGAGTGAAATGTAATTAAATTGATTTAGTTATGGCTATTTCGGGGAATGGCGTCATGTTGGGTTGGTATTAAACCGGACAATTTACCCCTTGGCCCGTGGGGAAGACCCTTTTCCCGGCATCAACTGGCGTGGGCTCAACAACACAAAATGACCCTGCTGCTGCTCATCAATTGTCGTGGGACGATTTTGCGGGCACGCAAATTCCTAACCAACAGGCCTTAACCCGTATCTCTATGCACATCCTTATTGAAAACGAAGAAACTCTGGAATATCTAACCGGCGAAAACAATTGGTCAAAAAGCCCGCTGAAAGGAAAACAATTTCTCAACCGTCTGCTGGCTTCCCGCGCCGCCAGGCTGGAGGCCATCGGCAAGTTCAACGTCGTCGGTTACATCCCGCAAACGAAACAGTTCATCAACCTGGACCATGGCCGGGGCATGCAGAAATCTGCAACGGTCGATGCGGCGAAAAATGAACCATAAGCATAAAATTCGCCGAAAAGTTTTGATGCTTATCCTTGTGGAATTATGCTTAATTTGGGAAGTGCTTAATCACCTGTTCCCCGTTAGACTTCTTTGATATGCGAGAGCCGAAACCCGCCGGGCGGGTCGATATCCGATTACGCATGGCCGGTGTCGCGGCCATGGGGCAGGGCTCTTTTGAATCCCAACGCAAGCAAATTTATGGACATCTCACCCATGGAAACCGAGCAGCAAAAAATCTCGCGTTTCCAAAAGGCGATTTTTGAAGCGTGTCACTGTGAATCGACGCTGATCGGCCGTGAGGATTGCGACCTCACCGTCGCGCGGGGACTTGCCTACTCATTTGCGCTAACCGGCAAACCGGACAAATACCCCGGAGCCACGAAGTGCTTTGTCTGGGACAGCAAAGATTTTCGGCCCGGCGTGAATGACAAGGTTATTGTGATCTTTGACGTGCAGGTGACGAGCGACCCCGAGCAAATGCCATTCGACGCGGTCTGGGCCTGGCTGTCCTATTCGCTGGTCACCGAACCCGACGTTTATGTAAAAAGCAAAAAGTGGTCAAAGGAAGAGCTTCATCAAAAATCCGTGCGGTATCGGCGGGCGGACGGAAAAGAATCTGACGGATGCTTTTTTGTGAGGAAAAAAGCCGATGGAAAGATAGCAGTCCGGATTAAAACCGAAGTGGCCGGAAGTTCTGAGCACGTGAATTTTTCTTTCCCGCTCGGCCGGGCGCAAGTCGAGAGAATATTAAAGCCCGCGCAAGGTGATGATTTTTTCACCGTCCAGCTTTGAGAATTTGATTCAACCGGGGATCACCGGATCCGCCAGGTAATCCGCGCCTTGTTCAAGTCGTAAGGCGACATCTCCATCTTCACATGATCGCCCACGGTGAGGCGGACCCAGCGCTTGCGCATTTTGCCGCAAATCGTGGCCAACACCATGTGCTTGTTCTCCAGTTCCACCCGGAACATCGTGCCGGGCAGGACAACCATGACCACGCCTTCCACTTCTATATGCTGTTCTTTTGTCTGTGTCATTTTGTTCTTTTGGTAAGGTCCGCTGAAATAGGCGGCTCAATCCCGGCAGACCAACCGGAGTGAGCAGGAGAAAAAAGGAACGAGGAATGGTTTGACCCAAACCTCGTTCCTGACAGATTCGACCGCGAATTATCGGCTGTATTGCCGGCGCGCGCCGCCGAATTGGCGACGTTCGCCGCCGCCGCTGCGTTCTTCGCGCGGTTTGGCAACGTTTACGGTCAGCGCCCGGCCGTCGATGGTTTTGCCATTGAGCGCGCCAATCGCTGCCTGCGCCTCTTCCGGCACGCTCATCGTGACGAAGCCGAAGCCGCGCGAACGGCCGGTGTCGCGATCAGTCATCAGGTTGACTTCCTGGACCGTGCCATGGGCGGCAAAGGTGTCCTGCAGATCGTTTTCGGTGGTGTTGAAGGAAAGATTTCCAACGAACAATTTACTATTACTCATGTTTTTGTGATGTTCAATAAAACGGGCCTTTTTGCTCCAAATTGTTCCCGACAATCGGGTTTCGAATCATCACAGAACAGAGTTCCCTTGAGGATTTTCCATACTTGAAACTAACAAGCTATCTAACGAACCATTAGAGAGTAGCCTAAATTTGAAGAATGGCGAATTATTTCTCAATGTTTTTTCGCGGCTAACCCGCCGGCAGGGCGGCGGCGCATGCCATTGGTGCGACCACCGCCGCCAGGACGTGAGGAGTCTTTGACTGAATCCTGTGGTTTGATCGGCGGCAGTGGTTCGAGGCGGGTTAGAGTCTCGTCACCTCGACGCCTACCAAATCTCCGGATTTTTGCATAGGGACGACATCAGGACACTCAAATAATTCAGCGGTTTGATCGACGGCCGTGGTTCGAATCGTCAGAGTCTCGTCACCTCGACGCCTACCAAATCTCCGGATTTTTGCATAGGTGACGACATCAGGACGCTCAAATAATTCAGTGGTTTGATCGGTGGCCGTGGTTCGAATAGTCAGAGTCTCGTGACCTCGTCTCCTACCAAATCTCTGTAGGTGAGGATGTGAGGGGGGCTTTGACTGATTCCAGTGGTTTGATCGACGGCAGTGGTTCGAGGTGGGTTAGAGTCTCGTCACCTCGACGCCTACGAGAGATTCCTATTGTATAAGATTAAAAGTTTAGTTTGGAAGGAAAAAGTCGTCGAGAACTGTAGCATCACCAATCGGGAAATTTTCGGATCGTCCGGGAAAAAATCCGGCGAAACGGTTTCTTTGTATGTGACTGTCTTTCAATATTTTCTGAGGCGTTTGTTTTGTCATTTTTGACGGAGCCGTGCATTTTGCATGCGACAGTTCGAAAAATGAGGCGCGCAAAATTTGTTCTAAATTTTTGATTCTGAGTTCTGTCAAGCTATTGGTGACCGGAGCCACAGATGAACACAGATGGGCACAGATTTTTAGATCGCACGAACCCCGAACGCTTTCGGGGCTGGCACTCATGCTCATTCTTGGCACTCCCGCCCATCTTGTATAAACTTAAATATCAATTTAGTAAGGAAAAAGTCGTCGAGAACTGTAGCATCACCAATCGGGAAATTTT
>DASYZW010000479.1:0-6753 GCA_035945915.1 Verrucomicrobiia bacterium
CATGACGACATCGTCGGCAAATGCATGCGCTTCGCGCCGGATATTCGCGCCAGCATAACTGCGGGAAAACGATTGCGGCCCCGAGAGGCGACCAATGAGGTTGCCCTCGTCGCTGCCCCGGATGTGATATTGCGCCTGGCTCGCGGGAACGATGCTGAAGCCCTGGACGTAAAGATCAAATTCCAACACGCTCAAAGCCTCGCCAGTGAATCCTTCGATGGAAATGGGGATTGGAGGGGTGAGTCCGATTTGGATCGTCGGAGTGATCGGAATCGGGTTTTGGTCCTGGGCAACGACCGCCAGCGCCGAAAAAAAGAGTGTCAAAGTTAGAAAGTTTCTAAACATATATTTCTTTAAAGTTCTCGTGCAACTTGTGGGTTAAAATCAATTGTATACGTCCTTTGCTGTTCAGTGGCGCCATCTGGAAATGGCGCTATAACAGTGACCTGGTCGAGTGTCCGTTGGACGGCACTGTCCCAAATAGAATCGCCGGACGAGGAAACAATCGTGGAGGAAATGACCGTTCCATCGCGGGCAATGGTAACTCTCACCAGCGTGTGCTCGTTGTTCCCGCCAACCTGGTCGGGTAGATTTGAAACAATCGCGCGTTCGTAAACACTCTTCACCACTGTGGCATAGTTGGCGTACGCGGCGCTCGCATTGCCGGGCATGTCAATTCTTGTTGATGAAGATAAACTGTGCTTCAAACTATTGAGCGCGCTGTTAATTGCGCGTGTGTCGGACGTATTATTTGGTGTGGGATTATTTTTGGAAAAATCGCGGCGCGTCACTTTTGTTAGATTGACTTTAACATTTTCGTCGTGACTTTTTTCCGGTTTCTCGACCGGCTTTGTGTCCGGCATCACAGTGGGAGTTGGCCTGAACATTTCCTTAAACTTTTCCAAAAGCGACGGCGTCGGAACCTCGGCGGGCGGGGGTGGTTGAACCAGGGGCGCAGGAGCGGGCGCAGACAGGGGGGGAGGCGGTCGCAACAAGGACGGCGGGATGACCGCCGCGGCCGGCGGGGGCGCCTGGGCGTCGCGAACGCCGCTATTCAGGGCGGAATCCACGAGGTTCGCCGGGATGACGTCGAGCACGGTATTGTCCGTTTTTGGCTGTCGATTGAAAAATGCCGGGCCGAACAGCAAAATAGTCAGGAGCAGCAGGTGGATGCCCGCCGTTCCAATAACACATTTTTTCTGCAACCGGTTCATCGTTCAGGTTCGGTCCGAAGCGAATAACGCGTTATGCCCGCGCGCTGGCACCCGCCCAGGAGCTGGGCGACCAGGTCGTAACGGCTGTCTTTGTCCGCGCGGATATACACAATCAAGTTCGGATTTTCACGAAAATCATAACCGAGCCGCCGAAGAATCTCGTTCAGGTTCATGCGCTCGCGGTCCAGGGCATAGACGCCGGTATTGCTGACTTCGACCGTGCGAATATTGCGCTTGTCAATGTGCTGGTCCGGTTGACCCGTGCCGCGCGGCAGTTTCAAACTGATGCTCTGTTCCAGCAACGGCGTCGTAATGACGAAAATTATCAGCAGCACAAATGCCAAATCCAGCAGCGGAGTAATGTTGATTTCCGCCACGGTGACGAGGTGACTGCGTTGTGAAAAGCGTCTCATGGTCGCTTAAACTCTTCGTCCTCATCCAGAAGGTATTCCGTTTCCATTTTTGACACCAGTTCCTGCGCAAAATTATCCAGGCCCACGGTGAACGTCCGCAAATTGTGGACGAGCCAATTATATCCGAACATGGAAGGAATCGCCACCAGCAGGCCGGCCACCGTGGTGATCAGAGCTGCGGCGACGCCCGGCGCCATCGCTGCCAGCGTCGCTGAGCCTGCCTGCGCAATTCCCGCGAACGCGCTCATGACGCCCCAAACGGTGCCAAGCAATCCGATAAAGGGCGCCCCGCTCGCCGCCACCGAAAGCCAGATCAGGCCCGATTCCAATTTCAAGGATTCCTGGGCCACGACATTTTCGATCGCCCGTTTGATGTGCTCCATGTTTTTGATCGAGACGCTCTGTTTGCGTCGCTCGCCGCCGGGTCCTTTGAGCCGCGTGTCCAGTTGCGAGCAGCCGGTCTCATAAACCGCGTAGAGCGGGCAGCCTTCCACCTGCAACTTGCGGTCGAAGATGTCCATGACCGCTTTCTGCGCCCGAAATTCTTCATTGAAGTAATAATTCAATCGTCTCGCGCGGCGCATTTGGAGAACCTTGTAGCCGATGACCGACCACGCGATGATGGAGAAAAAAATCAGGAAGACGATGATCGCCTTCGCTTCAGGCGTCGCCTGCTTCCAAACGTAGGGGAGATCCGATTGACCGTAAGCTGCCCCCACGACAACACAAAAGAATCCGTGCATCATGTTTCATACCTGGTCGTGAGGAGCCGAAACCGGCCAAGCAATCAAATAGTTATTCAATTAGACCGCGGATGCAATAATTTTTTTCGGAATTTTTGACCTGCGATTCGAGATTTTTTCTGATCTCCGGCAATTGCAGTCCCGGTTCACTTCTTCCAAATTTCCACGTTCCCTCCCTGCGATTGCATTCTCAACGTGGGGCCGCCCCCATTAATCGATCCGCTCAGGGTGCCGTTGCCGAATTCGTCTTTGATGTCCACCGGGAAATCTGATTTCTCCGAACCGCCGAATGTGTGTCCTTCCAGGGTTACCGCGGCATTTTCCGGGAGGCGCACGGTGATATTGCCGCCGGTTGTCTTTAGATCGCTATTCGCAGTCGGCGCGCTGGCAAATTGTACGGAAATCGACCCGCCATAGGTCGTCGCCTGAACGCCGGGACTCTCCAGGTCCTCGATGGTAATATTGCCACCCATCGTTCCCGTGTCCACGCGGCCTTTGCACCGGCTTACGTTCACGTCGCCGCCCATCGTGTGGGCGCTCAGCTCGCCGCCTATATCCTCTGTCGTAATCGTCCCTCCCAAAGTCTTGACATATTCATCGCCTTGAATGCCGGATAGATGAATATCTCCGCCGGCCGTTTCCACGTGCGCATCGAATTGTCGCGGCAAAGCAATTTCATAGTGAGCGTCCAGATTCGGATGATCAGTAAGGGACGAGTGTTGCAACTGCGGAGGATTTTGCGCCGTGATGGAAATTTCGCGGCCTCGCTGGTCGAGCATAAGGTCCTCATCCTTCAAAATAAGCGCGGCTTCGGAATCCGTCGCATTCTTGATGCTGCGCGTTACGTGAACTGTCGCGACATTCTCGTCACTTACTGTAATGCGGACATCCCCGCGGTCCACGTTCATTGTCAATTTGCCGCCGGGCGCCACGTCAAACGACTGCGAAAAATTGGTTGCATCTCCGACGCTGAAAAATTTATGCCCGGGCGCCGGGTTAGGAGCGAGGGCAGAAGCCGAGTTGGCATTTGTTTCGGTATTGGAAGGAATGAAAGCCCGCTCGTGAGACAACGGCGGCGTTCTACTCGTTGTTGCCGACAAAGACATCGCTTGTGCGTCGGTCGAGGCCTGCTTGCTCAATTCATGAATGGCATGCGTTGTCGCTAAAGTCGCCGGCGCCGGGGATTGCGCCGCGTCCGCCAGCGTAACATCGTTGGTCGGTTTCGCGGGAGGCGGTGGTATCGGCGGTGCGGCCGGCGCTCCGGCAGTCGCCGGCAATGGGGGAAGAAGCGGCAGATGATGCCTTTTCGCTCTCGACGCTGATGCAGCGGTTGGCCCGTGCCAGTGGTCATGCAAAACGCCGGCCAGGCTCATCATCAGGAATAACAGCAAAGCCGCCGCGCCCGCTCCTCCCAGGATTTTCCACCAGTTCTCCCTCGCAATCGATGGCTGCTGGTGCACAAATCTTTCCCGGACACTGGGGAGGAACAGCACGATAACCGACCAGATTCCGGCCGGAAATCCTATCAGACTGCAAAAGATGATGCCGGTCACAGCAGCGGCGATGGCCCAGGCGTAAAACCGGCATCGAATCATTTCCATCGCCCCGAAAATCATGACTGCCGCCGGCGCGCCCGAAAACAGAACGATGCCCGGCCCAAGCAATACGCCACTGCGACACGGCGAAAAAAGTCCCGCGTATGAAACCAGAAAAGCCCCCACTCCTGAGTACGGCCAGCCGATGAGAAGCACCAATAGCATCCCGATAAATTTAATGAAGCCTGCGATCATTAACGCAATCGCCGGCGCAATAATCATCGGACCGCTGCCTGCGGTCGGCGGAATTGGCGGTCCCGGGGACTTGGGCGGCTTCGGCGGTTTTGCCGATCCCGGCGGACTGAGCGACGGGTGCCACCAATCCGTGATCCTGCGCCCGTTCCCGTCCGTAAAGACTTTGCATAAGAGCAAGATCCAGTCAATGGTCGCCCAGATGCCAAAACCGCCCAGCGTAAACAACTGCAGGAATCCAGTTCCAATTTTTCCAACGTAAAAGCGGTGTGCGCCGAAAATGCCGAAAAAGAACGCCAGCAGGAACGCCGGCAGCAGTATCTTGTCGCTGACGGCTTCCGCCCTTGTCGGCGGAATCACCGGCGGAGCAGGGGCGGGCGTTGCTGTAAGCCCTGGCATAGGCGTCGGCGTGCCGGCAATAGTCTCGACGTCCGTCTTTACCTGGCTCGCCTGCTGGTAACGCCGGGAGGGTTCTTTTTCCAGTGAATGCAACACGACGTCATCCAGCCGGACGTCCACCAGGACCTTCTTCGAAGGCGGCGCGAATTTTCCCAGGGGCAATTCGCCCGTGAGCATTTCGTAAAACACCACGCCCAACGAATAAATGTCCGCGCGATGATCCACCGCCTGCGGCCTTTCGATTTGCTCCGGCGCCATATAATGGGGCGTTCCCATGATCTCTTTCGCGCCCGTCAATCCGGCTTTTCCGGCCGGCACATTCAGGATTTTTGCGATCCCAAAATCCGCGATTTTCAGTCGCCCCTTTTTGTCGAGCAAAAGATTTTCCGGTTTGATATCGCGGTGCACAATTCCCTCATTGTGCGCAAATTGAAGCGCTTCGCAAATTTGCGGGACAATGGCCAGCGCCTGTTCCGGAGAAAGTTTCCCGCCCCGTTCCACTTCGCGGAGGTTCGTTCCGTCCACGAACTCCATCACGAGATAGTGGAGATCGCCCGCCTTCCCAAAATCATACACCACAACGATGTTCGGATGGCTTAGGCGCGCGAGCGCCCGGGCTTCACGAGTAAATCGTTCCGCAAATCCCGGATCACTGGCCACCGCCGGCGGCAGCACTTTCAGGGCGATGAGCCGATCCAGGGCCGGTTGCCGGGCCTTGTACACCGCGCCCATCCCGCCTTTCCCAATAAAGCTAAGAATCTCAAATTGGGGGAAAAGCCGGGCAATGTCGGCGACGGATGGCGGGACGAATCGTGCAATGCCGCCCGCGCCCGGTTCAGTCTCCGTGGGGAAGCCCGACTTAATGAGGCATTCCGGGCAAAGCCCCAGCGGCACATCCGCTGGCAAAGGCTTGTGGCAATTTGGGCATATCCGTTCAGTTTCCATAGGATTCGGCTTTACTCCGGGTCACGCATTACGGCTGTGCATTCAAAATTTTCGTCTTTTCGGCGGAATATTCTGCTCGAATTATTTTGGGTTGAGCAATTTGGTTTTTTCCGTTTCGTATTCCTGTTCAGAAATGGCGCCAGCATCCCGGGCCTTCTGTAAATCCATCAATTGCTGGCCGACAGTGGGCTCACTGACTTGTTGTCCCACGGCTGAGTGCGGAGTATAGCACGCAGCCGGAAAGGAAGGTCATGGCGCACATGCCAATTAAAATCGGAATAAGTTTTCGTTTCATAGGTTTAAATTTGCGAATTTTTTTGCCTTCTACTCTGATACTACGGAAATCCTAAACAAAGGTTGCGCTAAATAAATCCAAATGCATGGGTCCTTCGTTTCAAATTGGATCATCGAATTTCCCGGATTATGAAACGGCTAAATGATCAACTTGTTCAGAGGTTATTCACTTTTTCGGCCTTTAAACTCGTTGCAACTGTGGCTTTTTGGATAAGTAGTTGAAATTGAATGCTTTGCGTTTAAAGGCGTGCCATTTGCGCTCTTAATACAATTCAATTTGCAATGGTCCAGCGGTCGGAAATTGCAAGATGCTTGACTTTTTGCCTCGATTTTGGGGTGTGGAATTGTTTATCCACCGCGAATTTCAGGCCCCCGCGGCGCCCGAAAGGATATTGAACAAATGGCGAAGTTCTTCGTCCACTTCGCCGGGCTCGGCCACAGTATTGGCGATCTCATCGTGCAACAACTGGCGATACCGTTGGCGCATCCGGTGGACCGCCGATTTCACCGTGCCTTCGCTAACGCCAAGTTTGACACCTAATTCCGCGTAGGGCTGTGCCGACCGGTCGCCGACCAGGCACGGATTCAATTCCGCAAACAACTCGCCCCGTCCCTCCTGCTTGTATTCGTCGGCCAGCCGGCGGATGACCACCTCAAGCAGGGCCAGCGCCCACCGGCGCTCGTAATTCTGTTCAGGCGTTGTGTTGTCCGCCGGCTCCGCGCCATATCGCGTCTCGGCCGTGTCCAATTGCAACGGCAAAAGTTTCGCTCCGCCCCCGCGCTTCTGGGCGTGCGCCCGGGTCCATTCGTTCGCCAGAAAATGATTCATCACTCCCAGCAGGAACGAACGAAATCTTCCGCGATTCGGGTCCGCGTGGGCGAATGTCTGCCGTTCCAGCAAGTGCGCGAAAAATGCCTGGGTCAAATCCTGCGAGTCATGCGGCGAAAATCCGCGCCG
>DASYZW010000480.1:0-3387 GCA_035945915.1 Verrucomicrobiia bacterium
GATGCTGCCGGTCATGACGTCAGCGTAGAGGATGACTTCGCCGTTCAGATGGCGCGCGGCGCGGCCGGCAGTTTGGATCAGGCTCGTTTCGCTGCGCAAAAAACCTTCCTTGTCCGCATCCAAAATGGCGACGAGGGAAACCTCCGGGAGATCCAGGCCTTCGCGCAGGAGATTGATGCCGACGAGCACGTCGAACTCACCCTTGCGCAATGAACGCAAAATTTCCACCCGTTCGATGGCGTCGATTTCGCTGTGAAGATATTGGACGTTGATGGCGATGCCGCGGAGATAATCCGTCAATTCCTCCGCGGTGCGCTTGGTGAGGGTGGTGACAAGCACGCGCTCTTTTTTGTCGGCGCGTTTGCGGCATTCCTCGATGAGATCGTCAATCTGGCCTTTAAGCGGTTTGATCGTCACTTTGGGGTCGAGGAGGCCCGTGGGGCGCACGACGAGTTCGACGACGCCGGGTTGGGCGACCGTGGGTTGCCAGGCGACGGGCGCGGACGGTTTGGATGAATCGTTCAATACATAATCTATTTCCGTGCGTGGAACGCTCACCTCACCCGGAACGAGTTGGGGACGACCTCGCACCTCGGCCGCAGAGAAAACGCGCTCCCGCCGGCCTTCTCCCTCGGGAGAGGGGGAATTTTCGTCTGATGGTCTGTTAACTTGAGCGGTCGCAGTGGCGCCATTGGCGTCTGCCGCTTTCGGAATCTCAACACCGGCGGCGGCGCGGGCCCATTGGATCTCGCGGCCGGCCGGGGTGGCGCTGACATAGATTGTCTGGTTTTGCAGGGCCTGGAATTCAGGAAAGTTCAGGGGCCGATTATCCAGGGCGCTCGGCAGCCGGAAACCGTGTTCAACGAGGACGGTCTTGCGCGAGCGATCGCCCTCATACATGGCGCCGATCTGCGGCACAGTCGCATGCGACTCGTCGATGACCAACAGGAAATCCTTTGGAAAAAAATCAAACAGCGTGTTCGGGCGCGAGCCGGGCGGACGTCCCGAGATATGGCGCGAATAATTTTCGATCCCGGAGCAAATGCCCATTTCCTCCATCATTTCCAGGTCAAATTCCGTGCGCTGTTTGATGCGTTGGGCCTCGAGGAGTTTCCCCTCCTTTTCGAACCACGCAATGCGGTCGCCGAGTTCCTCGCGGATGGTCAGGATCGCGCGCCGCATTTTGTCGTTCGTCGTGACGAATTGTTTGGCCGGAAAGACGACGACCGCTTCGAGCGACTCGATTTTTGAGCTGGTCAGCGGGTCGAAACGGGTGATGCGCTCGACTTCGTCGCCAAAAAATTCCACGCGCAGGCCATCCTCGCGTCCCGCGGGCCGGACTTCGACGGTATCGCCGCGGACGCGGAAGTTCCCGCGCTCGAAAGCGATATCATTCCGGTCGTATTGGAGGCTGACGAGGCGGGAGAGGAACTGTTCGCGCGAAATGCTGCTGCCGATGCGCATGGGAATAATCATTTCCTCGTAATCTTCCTTGCTGCCGATGCCATAAATGCAGGAGACACTGGCAACGACCACCACGTCGCGCCGCGAGAAAAGCGAACTCATGGCGGACAGGCGCAGGCGCTCGATCTCCTCGTTGCGGCTGGAATCCTTTTCGATGAATGTATCCGTCCGCGGGATATAGGCTTCGGGCTGGTAATAATCGAAGTAGCTGACGAAATATTCGACGGCGTTGTTCGGGAAAAAGCTTTTGAATTCCGCGTAAAGCTGGGCGGCGAGCGTTTTGTTGTGGGAAATGACGAGCGTCGGCTTGTCCACGCGCCTGATGACATTTGCGACCGTGAACGTCTTGCCGGAACCGGTGACACCGAGGAGCACCTGGTCCCGGGCGCCGGACAGGATGCCTTCGGTCAGCTTCGCGATCGCTTGCGGCTGATCACCGGCGGGTTCATAGGGAGCGACAAGATCAAACATGGACTAACAGATTACGGCCAGACTCGTGTGACGTCAAATGAGCCGCGCGGACAAATTCGGTCGCAATTTTAATTTCTCTCCCGCCCACTTTGCATTTTACTTTGACGATGAATATTTCCATTGAACACATTGCGATTCCGTCGCCGGACCCGGCCGGACTGAAGTCATGGTATGAGCGCGCGCTGGGAGCGCGCGAGATTTTCAATAACGGCGAGAAGCCGCCGGCCTTTTTGGTCGGACTGCCCGGCGGCGGCTGGCTTGAGATTTACGCCGCAGACAGCACTCCGGAAAACCGGCGGAATAACAAGCTCGCCGGTTTCCGGCACCTGGCCCTGCGCGTGGAGTCATTGGACGCGGCAAAGGCCGAGCTGGAAAAACGAGGCGTTCGATTTACGGAACCGGAGCGAGTCGCCGGCGGTGGCGGGCGGGTGCTGTTTTTTGAGGATAGCGAGGGAAACCTGCTTCATCTGGTCGAACGGCCGAAGGGATGGAAAATTGGCTAGGCTTTTCCAGGAATTTTCGTGGCATAAATCCAGCTTTTCCGGCAAACGTGAATACCGGTTTGCCATCAGAAAGTCAGCCCTCGAACGCAGCCAGCATGCCCGCCAACCCCGGACTGGGAATCCCGTTCTGGTCGAATCTCCGTCGACAATACCAACAATTACTCGATCGGCAGATTCCGGCTGAATTTCTTGCCGACCCGGAAAGCACGCGGCGGGCGCGCCTGATTACCGGCTTTGGCCTTCTCGGGATGTCGTTTGGGTTCATGTATGCCGTCTTTTATTTTTTGATCGGACACTTTTGGGGCGCTGGAATCGTGATGGGTTGCAGCACCGGCGTGGCGCTGACGCCCTATTTGATGTCGCGGACAAAATCGGCGGATATCGCGGGCAACTTTTTTGCGCTCACCCTGACGCTGGGATTTCTGGGATTATGCTTTTGCGAAGGAGGCGAAAATGGCCATGCCCTCGCATGGCTGGTGAGTGTCCCGCTGTGCAGCTTCATCCTGGTGGGAGAACGCCAGGCGACGTGGTGGGTCATCATTTCATTTGTCGCGGCGGCCATTGTCATCTGCCTCAACCTCGAGGGGATGATGCTCAAGCCGACCTACGACCCGAAGTGGCAGCCGCTGGTTTCCGCCGCCGGTTACCTGGGACTGGTTTTATTCATGTTCACCCTGGGATTGATTTTCGAGAGCGGCCGCAGGCAGGCCTTTGCCAAGATGCAGGAAGCACTCACCAAGCTGGCCACGTCCAACCAACACCTCCTTCATTTGAACAACGAAAAAAATGAGCTGATGGGAATCGCCGCCCACGACTTGAGAAATCCATTAACGGTCATCCTGGGAAATGCCGAACTGATGGCAACCGTCAAAGACCCGACCGTCCTTGCCAGGCTCTCGCAAAACACGAGGACGGTGGCCATCCGGATGCGGGAGTTGATCACCAATCT
>DASYZW010000481.1:0-10452 GCA_035945915.1 Verrucomicrobiia bacterium
ATAATCCCCAACGTTCCTTCCGATCCCAAATGCCAAAAACTTTTTGCTTCACGTTGCCGCAGCCATCGCCACAGTATGTTTAAAACGAGCAAACCATTTTTCGGGCATAGAAGGCCTCGGCATATTTGGAGCAACACTCCATCCCGCGCAATCGCATGAGAGACAAGAAAGTGTGCTCATCGAACCAATGTTTACTTTTCTGAGTGAAGAAAAACCGGCCAAGATTGTCGGTCTTTTCGGCGGCCAGTTGTTCGTCAACTGCCACAAAAAGGTTTGGTGATGAGATATCCCCGTCATATTTCGGAATCTCATATTCAAGTACCAAATGATTCCGAAATGTGTTCCAAGTCAAATCGGAGATGACGCGGTGGTCCTGGTGACGGTCGTTCCGAAAATGGGTGAAGATAAGGTCAGGTGAAATGCGCGCCTTCAAGGATTCAAAAAAATCCTTAATTTTGTCGCCCGCAAATGGAAAATAGCCGTTCCGGAATTGTTTGATGACAACGTGAGCCTTGCCCGCGTCGCGGAGAAATACGCGCGCACTTTTTTTGGCTTCGGCCTGACGCTGCCCATCGGCCGTAAAAACAACCCACCACACTGCGAGGCCAGGCAGTTCTCGAGTAAGCCTCAAGATGGTGCCACCGCAGCCGATTTCGATGTCGTCGCTGTGAGCGCCCAGGCAAAGCACGGTTTTAACATCGCGCAGAGGCAGACTTTTCATGGATTTAGAATAAGCTTTTCTAACTTTGTGGCGCGGCTCAAGGAATCATCTGGACATTAGGTATGGGGACGACAAATTGACCGCCCCAATTCCGAATACGGGCCATTTGTTTCACAATTTCTTCCTTAAAATTCCAGGGAAGAATGAGCAAATAATCCGGCCTGGTTTCGTCAATTTTTTCCACCGGAAAGATCGGGATGTGTGTTCCGGGCAAGAATTTTCCCTGCTTATACGGGTTTCGGTCCACGGTAAAATCCAAAAAATCCGTTCGTATACCACAGTAATTCAAAAGCGTATTACCTTTACCCGGGGCTCCATAACCGGCGACATTCTTTCCAGCTCGCCGGGCCTGAATTAAAAACTCCAGAAGATTTCGCTTCGTTGACTTGACTCGTTCCGCAAACGAGGAATAGGCGCTCATTTGATCAAAATTCAGGCCGAGTTCACGATTGCGCAAATTGGTAAGGCGCTCATCCACCGGCCTTGAATTGTCTTCGCTGCGCTTGGCGTAAATTCGAATGGAACCGCCGTGTGTCGGAAGCTCTTCAACATCAAAGAGGGTAAGCCCGTGTGAGGCAAAAATCTTTTCCACGGACAGAAGCGAAAAATATGAGAAATGCTCATGGTAAATGGTATCGAACTGATTTTGCTCCATCAATCGGGCTAAATGAGGAAATTCCAACGTGGCAACACCTTGCGGTTTCAACACGATTTGAATACCACTGACGAAATCATTTATATCAGGAACCTGCGCCAGGACATTGTTGCCAATTAGAAGGTCAGCTTTCTGGCCGTCTTCGACCAGTTTTTCAGCCGTCTTACGCCCAAAGAATGCGACGCGGGTGGGCACTCCTTTTTCAACGGCAACCTTGGCCACATTGGCCGCGGGCTCAACACCCAGGGCAGGTACGCCCTTTTTCACGAAATTGCGCAGCAAGTATCCGTCATTACTGCCCAATTCGATTGCAAGGTTCCCGGGGCCCAAATGCAATCGTTGGACGATCATATCCACGTAATCTTTCGCATGGGCGAGCCACGTCTCTGAAAATGAGGAGAAATAAGCATATTCTGTGAAAATATGCTCCGGGCTGACGTATTGCTGGAGTTGAACCAAATAACACTGGGCGCAGACGCGCACATGGAGCGGATAAAACGGCTCCATTTGATTCAATTGCGCCTGACTGACGTAGCTTTCGCACAATGGAGACATCCCCAAATCAACAAAAGTTTGAGTCAACGGGCTTGAGCAAAAGAGGCATTTAGGATTCGGCTCAGTTATCATCATGAATGGTTTGTTAGGGTCATAATCATTGAATTGCCAGGACAGGCTTCAATATTCCGCTTTTGGCTTCCAGAGTTCCCACGGAGCTCTGCCGCTATTGCACAAGTCGGTCAATTCCTGTTGTTCCTTGAAAGTGTCCATGGCCCAGAAGCGGTCGTATTTGTAACCCATAATTAAATCCTTTTCAATTAGGCGGTTGAATGGCGGGCCTATAAGGTCCTCTCCCTTTCGAATATAATCAAAGATATCGGGCTTGAACACAAAGTAACCGGCGTTGATGAGCATGCCTGACTCCCTGACTGGCTCAATCTTAGTGACACGGTGGCTGCCATTTTTCAAAGTCACCGCGTGAAAGGTCTGGGAGGGTGGCGAGCAAACGAAGGCTGCAACTTTCCCGCTTCGTTCAAATTGCCGCAACATCTTTGGCAGCGGGAGGTCGGTAAGTCCGTCGCTATAATTAGCCATGAAGGCTTCTTCGTTCTCAAGCAAGTGTTGGACCTTTTTCAGACGCTGTCCGATCGAAGTATCCACGCCTGAGTCCACGAAGTTGATAGTCCAATCCTGAATATCACTGGTGGTGAGGGACAGACTTTTGCCGCCGGCGGACAGAACGAAATCATTGGAAATACATTCGTCATATCGCAAAAAGTAATCTTTGATCTTATCGGCCATATAGCCGAGGCATAGGATGAAGTCCTTATGGCCGAAGTGTGCGTAATACTTCATCACATGCCATAAGACGGGTCGATAGCCGATCGGGACCAGCGGCTTGGGAATATTGTTTCCAAAATCCCGCAAACGCGTTCCCTTTCCACCACAAAACAAAACAACTTTCATGTTTCCTTTCCTTTTTGAATGGGGGCAAATTCCTCAGTTACGAGACCCAATTAAACTTGCGGAAGACCGGTTTGACTGGCCGTCCCTTCAAATAGTGGTCGATTCCCTCTACCAGTGCGCGGCGATAGACCTGAAGAGCATCGGCGATTCCATCAATGGTCCGATGAACGTCGTCATCGGAGTGTGAATAGCTGATCACCAGGGACGGCATCAGCAATCCACGGCACATGGTTTCCTGGAGAAAGAGGGTGCGAAAGGACTGTGACGCTTTGCGGTCCTGGTCAAGTGTTGCATAAGCGAGGCAACACGGGCGTCCCTTGACTTGGAAATAATCATTCAATTTCAAATCGTCAACGACCCGGCAAATGCCTTCGGAGAGCATCCGCCCCCGGCGCCAAAGCGTTTCAACAACAGGTTCCTCATGATAAATTCGCATTGTTTCAATGGCGGCAGCCAGGGCATGGTATTCTGCGCCGTGTGTCGTAGACATGAGAAAAACGCGCTCACGATCATGGTCCAGGCCGCCCAGGCGCATAATTTCGCGCCGCCCCACAAGAGCGGAAACTGAGAATCCGTTCCCTATCGCTTTGCCGAATGTTGAGAGATCAGGTACGACCTTATGGAACTGCTGGGCACCACCATTAGCCCATCTAAACCCTGTTATCATTTCATCAAAGACCAGCACGGCGCCTTCCTTTGCGCAGAGCTCTTTCAACTCCTGAAGGAAACCGGGGCGAGGTTGCTGGTCACGTTCAGCCTCCAACATAACGGCGGCAATCCGGGAGGGATTCGCCGCAAATAACTCGCGCAGGCTGTTCAAATCGTTGTAGCGGAATTTCAAAGTGAGTTCGCGAACGGCTTTGGGAATACCGGCATTCATGGGAGTCAAGCCGATGAACCAGTCATCGACAGAAAAGAACGGATGGTCTTCACAAATGGCAATTAAATCACGACCTGTGAAAGCTCGGGCCAACTTAATCGCGGCGCTTGTCGCGTCAGAGCCGTGTTTTCCGAATTTAACCATTTCCCCGCCGGGAACCAAGCCCAGCAAGGTCTCGGCGCACTCCAATTCAACCTGTGAGGGGCGGATAAAGTTATTACCCTCGCGAATTTGGCGGCATGCGGCCTCGACTACCGGGTCCTAAGCGTGACCGAGCGTGACCGAGCGCAACCCCATGCCATATTCGATAAACTCATTGCCGTCCATGTCCCACACGTGAGAACCCTTGCCGCGCACCAGGTATATTGGAAAGTGTTCGGGATACTGATCATCGCCTTTTGCGTAAGTGTGCGATCCACCAGGGATGATGGAGTGAAACCTGTCTTGCAGTGCTTTGGATTTTGTAACATTCATTTGTGTCCTGACGAAGGATGCTTAACGGACATACTGCGGCTGGATGAGCCGATGTAGCTCCGTACGGATCCGCCGCGCGATCGGGATCGGCGCCGTGCATTTTCCCTGAAGTCGTCGATTTTCAAGAAGTCCGAGCGAATGTCGTTTAGAACTGGGAAATCGGCGCGACAACGAGACGGGAGTGTTGGATCCAGACGCGCGGAGAGAATTGATTCTTTTGAACTCGCTGCAACAACTATCCTTCCGTAAGGATCAATGACAACACTTCCGCCGGCATAATCAAGTTTCGGATCGTGTCCGCACCGGTTAACGCCAATCACGTAAGCCTGGTTTTCGATTGCGCGGGCCTTCAAAAGTGCCGTCCAATGCTTATGCCTTCGGCTGGGCCAATTAGCAATCAGGATCATTGCTTCCGCACCCTGCGCAACTGAAGCACGAAAGACCTCAGGGAAACGCAAATCATAGCATATAAAAACCGCCACTTTTAGGCCTCCGCACACGAATACGCTCAGGCCCGGACCTGCGGAATAGTGATCGGATTCTCCGCCCGGACCGAATGGGTGCAATTTGGCATAGCGAGCGACACAATCGCCGGCAGGGGCAACGCAAACGGCCTCGTTAAAAACTTTTTGTCCGGCTCGACGGGCGATACCGCCAAGCACATAGGAGCCGCTCTCAACCGCTTGTTGCCGCAGGAATGCCATCGTGGGACCGTTCATTGGTTCAGCAATTTCCTTGGCGTTCATGGTAAATCCGGTTGCAAACAATTCCGGCAGGATAATGAGAGATCCTCGAGCTAGCTTCCTTTTGCGCAAAAGAGACCGAACAGACGCGAAATTTGCGGCCTTGTCCTCCCATACAATATTGAGCTGACAACCGTAAACAATCATTTGCCTGATAAATCGAGCAGCATTTTTATCGCTGAATCGTGGCAGCTTCCGCGAGCAGCCCTGCCTTTTCAAGGCGCGCCGCAGCCGCCGAAACGGATGCGAACGGTAACCGCGAACGCCGGGCAACGTCGAGAAGCGAATTCGTTCCGTCGGCCAAATTCAATACCCACAGCAGCGCAGCCTCTTCGGCATTGCCGGTGATTCCTCCCATCGCTCGATAGAGGCCACGCTTCCCCAACTGAGGTTCTCCATAAGGAGCCAGATTGCGATAGGTCCGGTTGGACTCCCACGTTTCCGCTATCCGCAAAAGCAAATCCAGCGATCCTGCCAACGCATCTGGTTTGACGAATTGTAGATTGTCGGCAGACGTATGGTATTCAGAATAACGTCCGTTCGGTGTGCGGCTCAAACGTCCGATCGGCAGATCAAACCCGGGCGAGCAAAATTGTCTCTCATCATAACCCATCGGCTCAAAGGGGTCCACGACATGACCGGGATCGGATTCAGCGAGGACACATTCCACAACCGAGTCGATGCCCGCATTTTCCCGGCGTGATCGTTTGTAATGAAATGCGCCGGTATCACCCAGACATGATAGGACGAGCCCTCCGCGGATATTACCGAGCACATTTCGATTCATTGCCAGCCAAGTGATCGCGCCGATTGTGCCGGGCGCCCAAAGGAAACGATATGTATTGCGCAACCTGCGGCCCTGAAGGAACTGTGCAAGCCTGGCCGCGACAGCCATGCCTGATAAATTGTCATTGGCGAGTGAAGGGTGGCAGGAATGCGCCGAGAACAGAAATTCATCTGAAGTTTCACCCACGATCTTGAATTCTGCATAAGTCAAGTGCCCCGGCTTAAGTGACGAGTTAATGCACACTTCATATTCGCCGTCAGGAAGGGACTCCAATTGGCGATGAGAAAGGCAAAACCCCCAGGACTCGCTGTAATAAGATGTGCGATAGGGAATCCAATCAGGGTGTTCCGGATTGCTATACAAATGCGATTTCAATTCTCCGAGCGGGAGTTTTTTTCGAACCGGTGCGCTATAATTAACCACGTGGAGATTGTTTTCACGAAAATCCACAATGCGCGCGCCCTTGGCATCACTAATCCAAGCGTCCTGAATGTTCCATTCCGCAGGCACGGTCCAATCCAGAACCTGCGTACCCGAAGGCACTTCGCGCAATTCTACGGGAATGAATTCTTTCAGCGCATTGAGGCTGTCACGTAATCCCTGGCCGGTAATACTTCGACACTGTGGAAAGAGGCGTTCGACGAAATTGTGAAGTTGACGCCCTTCGGTCTCGTTGTCAAACCCGTCACGCAGACTGACTGTGGAATATGTCATGCTTTAGAACAAACCGTGCGCGTCGACTCTGAAAAGGAAGAAGATGCTTTTTGAAATAATTGTGCTTTGATTTCCGCAAGCGTGGGTAATTCCCTGTCTTTCCAGGACATCTGGGTTATTGGCATCGGCCATTGAACCCCCCAATGCCGGGTCATCCGCGCGGATAATTTCGTACGTAATGTCGGGAGACAACTGTGAAGTGCCATTTTGGTCTACGACACTGTGGCTTTCGGGCACTTTTAGGCGGATCAGCAAAGCTTGGACGCGACGCGACGGCCAACTTGAATCATCGGGGCTTCAATTAGATGATAAAGCGTGACTGGAACTAAAAACAGCAGCATCAAAAAAAGGGCCCATTGCTCCAGCCTCGACAAGCCGCTTAAATCCTCAAAAGCAAGCCAGATGCAGATAAAGTGCGTTAAATATATTCCGTACGAATAACGCGCAATCAGTTGCGCGATTTTTGCGACACCGATATCCGACACTTGGGCAAAGTGAGGTATTATCAAACCAAGTATCAGGCAACACATCGCCCCGTGAATGGGTGACGGGGACCATAGATAAAGTGCCGTGATCATGGCGAGCGCCATCGGCCAAAATATTGACGGCAGTCTGATTCTTGAACCAGATATGAATTTATAGGCAAAGACGCCGGGCAGAAAATAAGGCACGTAAAGAATAAAATCCGGCAGGCGATGCCTTTCGAGCCAGGGCGCATGCTGGACTGCAAGGATACTAGCCAACCAAAGGCAGGAAATTGGCAACAGAACGCCAATGGAGCGCACAAGGAGGAATAGTACAGGAAGCAAAAAGTACATCTGCATTTCGTATGGCAAGGTCCACAGCGGCGCCGTCGCTGATTCCGTATGAGTAAGATTTTGAACCAGGAATAAGTTTGCAAGCACGCCAGGCAATTTCAAATGCACGGGCATAAAATGACCATTCCGCAAATGCCCGACAGGTAATCCGAACAGCTCCACCAAACAAACAACCAGAACACTCAGTGGCAGGATCCTAAAAGCTCTACGAATTAAAAAGGACCAGTACAATCGCGTGCTTGATACCTGGCACGCATGACGTTCCAGGGAGAAAAGCAACACCAGCGTTGTGTGCACGAAGAAAATAAGAACGCCCCATCGGCCGATATCGTAAAAATTCAGCGGACCGGGAATCGTCAGTCGGAAATAAAGAAGCAGGTGAGATGCCAGTACAAATAAAACTGCACAAGCCCTGAGGAAATCCAAGTTGGGGATCTCCCCGGTGTTGACAGTCACGGCCGCAGTTAGCTCCTCTCCCATTAGTGCCAGTTGCCGAGACTCTTTTCGTTCAGAAAAGGAAATATTTAAAGAGGACACATCAAGGCCCTCGTCGCTTCTAACACACGCACTGTCTGTGAGGCTTTTATCGTTCATCAGTTTGAAACACTACTATAACGGAATCCCTCACCTGAGCGGATAAGCTGCACGGAAGAACCCGTTCACCGAAGTCGCCCCTTGATAAAATCGGAATGCGCCAGATGAGTTGATTGTAGCGTTGCCGAGACTTTGCCACGGTGAACTCAAATTCGTTGTGTACTGAAGCATATACGTTTGGCCGGGAATTCCGGTGAGCGTTACTTGAAACAGGTCGCTGGACATATTCGCTATAGACATCACGTTGGGAGTGAGCACAGTCAAAGTGGCGACGTAACTTGCTGCCGCTCCCACAGAATTGGTTGCAATTACTTGATAATTTCCGGCGTTTGCCGTAGTGATGTTGGTCAGAGTCAGCGGATTCGACACCGCTCCGGGCAAAATGTTGCCTTCAAAAAACCATTGAAAACTCAGCGGTGCCGCGCCACTGGCCACTACGCCCAGAGTCGCAGAACTGCCGACCACGGCAGTCTCATTGGTCAAATCTACATAAATCGTTGGAGCGTCAGGGTCCGTGACGCCGGGCGGTGGATAATTCTGGGATGCGTCGTCCAATACCAACACCCAATCGTTTGTGTCAGGAGCCGTAAACGTCTGCGTCCCAGTGTTGCTATAAATTCCAATTAGATTCGCTGATCCGTTCCTCGGGTTGTACCACCATGCATTTGCCGACTTTCCCGATATGCTGGTCATGTCCACGGTCAAGGTCATGGCGTCCTGCGGAATATATGCCATCACGGTTTTGCCCGAGGCCTCTCTGACGGCAGTTGCAAAGTCGATTGTTCCATAAGTCCCGTATCCACCAATAACGGCAGAGTAATTGAAGTCCGGAACAAGATGATACCAAGGCCGCGAGTTCATCAACTTACCGAGAAACGGAAGCGTAGTTGCTGCCGAGTCAACGATTTGTGTCTGCCAACCTGTTGTAAAAAGCCATTCATGGGCATTGCCATAAAATTGCCCGGAAGTGTCGCCGTAAAAAACCGACCAATAAGCATACTGGCGGCAGTTGAGCGCGCTTGAATTATAAGTGGGATCGTACTCATAATAAGGCTCCCGGTCAAAAGATGGCACGACGGGATTCAACTGGTAATCAGCCAATGCATTATCATACGCGTCAAAGAACGGATAGGTCGCTTCGACGTCAACAAAATTGCTATATTCCAGGAATGCCTGAGCGCCCCTTTTCGGCTGGGCGGCAAACAAATGGTTGGTGTCAACGGAAAGGATACCATCAGCAATCCAGTTCCAAAGGTTGCCCTGCGGCGAATCCGATTCATTGTAATCGCCCGCCCCGACCCAAACGATGTTCGGAAAGCGCTTGTACCGGTTGCCGATAAACTGGCCGTAGGCGTAAAGGGCATTGCTCGTATTCCCGACCATCTGTGTGTACCACGCAGCCCCTCCATAACCATCGTACATCGGGTAGCAAAAACAGCAAATACCATAACGGGCTGCATCGTTTAGCACCCAATCGTCATTGGTGAAATAACTAGTATTCCATGAAAGTAAATTTGTGTATCCGGTTTCAGTAATATTGGTAAATGGGAATTGGCCATATAGATTCGTTGGAACAAAATCATCCTCCGGCGAACCTTCCGGTGCCAAATCCAGAACGACCGAATTATACCCCTGCGACCAGCGATTGCTTAAGTAAAAGTCAGCGGCGGAGTTTGTCAAAAGCTGTGAGAGATACCAGGGGCTGGCGCCTTGAATGAAGAACGGCGCACCATTCTGGTCAACGAGATAATGTCGCCCGGCGACTGCCTTTAGCGGGTAGGCTGGATTCGCCCCAACAGGCTCGGCAAGCAAAACCGAAGCAAAGAGCCACAAGAGCCCTTTCATAAATAATGCAGCGGAGCCATTTTGTAAATTCATATAATTTGGCTTCTCAATCAATTCGGAAGATGGGACGACCTTTGAACGTTTACAGTGCTTTTGCCTGCAGAATTTCTGTTTTTGACCGCGGAACTATTTCCTGGCGGATCATTTGATCAAACATAGGCTGCAACTGCATCTCTCCAAAAATCGTCAAATGTTGTTGATCAAAATACAGCGCCTTCCCATCCATTTCGGCGCGGCAAATACCGGACTGATCCGTTAAGATGCTCGCCGGATCGAGCAGGACGACCGACGCGCCGGCGAACCGGTCAAACGTTTTGTTGATCCAGGCCGTTCGAAGGCGTTCGTCCATTACCGGAAGCCCCAGTTTGGAGGGATCTTTTCCAAAGCGGACGGCCACAGCAAGCATCCTGGGCACATTAAATTTCTGCTTTGGAACGTCTTCCATGATAAACACTTTCGCTCCAGCCTTGTGGAGTGCATCGATAGTTTCAGTCAGGCAGCTGTTGAATCTATCCTTTTCCAACTGTGTTGAAGTAGACGAAATGTATCCATTCCAGGCTGCCGCTAATAATACATTCTTGACTTTTTGTTCCCTCACAAATTTGACAATCTCCTGGTTATAGGCGATGGAATCGCCACGCAGCGAATAGCGCGTGGAACACGGAAACTCCAGCAAAGGAATCGTCGCCGAATGCGTCGCAGCGACGCCGCGCACACCCTCTTTGGCGCACACCACATTCAAGACATGCAACACCGC